>CAZLRQ010000148.1:0-6506 GCA_964562035.1 uncultured Rhodoferax sp.
AACGAATTTCAATTCAGTGCGGGGTCAACGGTGGCAAAAGCCCTGATTTTGTTTTTTCTCAAAACAAGCAGGGTCGAGCGGCGACAGACTGGACAAGGTTGCAATTGCCCCGGTGTCGGGGTGGTCAACCTTCCATTTGTTGACTGGAGATGCCATCATGAATCTGTCGGACTACACCGAATCGCAAACCCAATATTTCGACCTGCTGAAGCCGTTGCTGGCCTCGTCGGATATCAGCAGCAAGCTGTTGGCGGAGGCAACCCGCGAGTTGTTGATTGTTCAGTCGGACTTGGTCGCCGCCTCGTTTGCCAAAACGCTGACCAGCTTGGTGCCCGCGTTCGCGCCGGGTGACCCAAGCTACGCGCTCTGGCAGTTGCCGGCGGACTACCAAGCGCAATCTGAGCGCTGGCTCAACGCCCTGATGGAGACCATGGGGATCATTTCCCGGGTGCAGCAGCAACTGCTTGACGTGCAAGGCCAGTCGCTGGCCCAGGGGGTTCAGGGTGCCACCAAAGCGATGGCGCAAGTCACTGGTGTGCTGGCCAGCCGCCGTGTGACTGCTGAAGTGATCAACTTCTCGGACCGCCGTGCGACGCCTTCGCCTGCTGCCCAATCATCGGCGCCGTACACCAAGGCGTCGGTCGGTGATGTTGAACGGGCCAGCAGTACGCGGACCAAAAACCAGGCCGCCGGTTAAGCCTGCAGCTTGGTTGATGGCGCTTGTCAGCGCAGGTCTTTCTACAGGGCCTTGAAAGCTTCAGCCGCAACCGCCACGGTTTGGGCGATGTCGGCTTCGGTGTGGGCGGCACTCACAAACCCGGCTTCGTACAAGGCGGGGGCAATGTACACGCCGCGGTCCAGCAGGCCGTGGAACACGGTGTTGAAGCGGGCGCTGTCGGTGGTCATGACCTTGGCGTAGTTTTGTGGCAACGTGTCAAACAGGAAGAAGCCAAACATGCCGCCTTCGCTGTCGGCGCTGAGGGGCACACCGGCTGCGTCCGCCGCCGATTTCAAGCCATCGGTCAGCAGGCGGGTTTTACGCGACAGGTCCTCGTAAAAACTAGGCTTTTGGATCTCGCGCAAGGTGGCCAAGCCGCAGGCGGTGGCCACGGGATTGCCACTGAGCGTGCCGGCCTGATACACCGGGCCCATGGGCGCCATCATTTCCATCACGGCGCGCTTGGCGCCAAAGGCGGCCAGCGGCATGCCGCCACCAATGACTTTGCCCATCACCGTCATGTCCGGCTCAAAGCCCGGAATATCGCGGGCATAGACGCTTTGCGCGCCGCCCAGCGCCACCCGAAAGCCGGTCATGACCTCGTCAAACACCAGCAGCGCGCCATGTTGCGTGCACAGCTCGCGGCAACGTTTCATGAAGGGCACCGAGGCGCGCACAAAGTTCATGTTGCCGGCAATGGGCTCAATCATCAGGCAGGCCAGCTCGGGGCCGTGCAGCTTGAAGGCTTCTTCGAGTTGTTCCAGGTTGTTGTACTCCAGCACCAGCGTGTGCTGCACCACTTCAGGCGGCACGCCGGCACTGGTGGCATTGCCAAAAGTGGCCAGGCCCGAGCCGGCCTTGACCAGGAGCGCATCGGCATGGCCGTGGTAGCAGCCTTCGAATTTGATGAGCTTGCTGCGCCCGGTGGCGCCACGTGCCAGTCGGATGGCGCTCATGGCGGCTTCGGTGCCGGAGCTGACCAGGCGCACCATGTCCATGCTGGGCACCAGTTTCAAGATTTCTTCTGCCAGTTCCACTTCGCGCTCGGTGGGGGCGCCAAACGAGAAGCCCTCCAGCACGGCGGCCTGCACCGCCTGCACCACGGCGGGGTGGCCGTGGCCCAGAATCATGGGCCCCCAGGAGCCAATGTAGTCAATGTAGCGCTGGTCGTTGGCGTCCCAAAAATAGGCGCCTTGGGCCTTTTTCACAAAGCGGGGCGTGCCGCCCACGGCCTTGAAGGCGCGCACGGGCGAGTTGACGCCGCCAGGAATGACTTGCCGGGCGCGTTCAAACAGGGCTTGGTTGTGGTCAATGGGGTGTGTCATGTGGGGGAAGCTCCAAAAGAGAAAGAGGGGCGGGCGGCTCAGCCGAGTCCGTGTCGGCGTCGTCCTCGGGCTGCGCCCAGAACAGCCGGTCGGGCACGATGTGTCCCATGCCCGGGCGAAAACCGCCTTCCAGGCAGCGGTCCAGGTAACTCAGCGCCTCGGTAAAGGCCTCTGGCAGTTCGCTGCCACTGGCCAGCAAGGCGGCCAGGGCGGCCGAAAACGTGTCGCCAGCGCCGGAGAAAACGCCTTCGAAACGCTCGAATTTTTCACTTGCCAAAACGGCTTGGGGCGAAGCCAGCACGTTGTCAATGAACTGCTCGGGCAGCGGCATGCCGGTCACCACGGTGTAGGGCACGCCCAATTCATCGGCGGCCTTGGCAATGTCGCGGGCGCTGGGCGGGCGCTGGGTGCTCCAGTCGGGCAGCAGCCAGCGCCACAGGGTGCTGTAGTTGCCGACCAGCACCGTGGTCTGGGGCAAGATCAATTCCTTGAAGGCGTCCAGGTAAATGTCAATCTGCGCTTCATCCCACCAGGCCAGGCTGGGCATGTAGGCAATCAGCGGTGCGTCGGGGTAGTCGGCTGAAATGCCCGCCACCACGCCCAGGTTGTCTGGCGAGCCGACAAAGCCGACCTTGAACACCTGTACGGGCACATCTTCCAGCACCGCGCGCGCCTGTTCGCTCACAGCATCTTCGTCGAGCGTGAAGTGGTTGAAGATTTCAGCGGTGTCGCGGGCATAGGCGCCAGTCACCACCGGCAGGGCATGGGCCCCGACCGAGGCGATGGCCGTCACGTCGGCCGCCAACCCGCCGGCGCCACTGGGGTCGTTGGCGTTGAACACCATCACGCAGGCGGGTTGGTCGGACTGGTGCGGGTCTTCGGTGGGGGAAATGTCGTTGAGTGAATCGCTGGGCAAATCACGGGGGAATTCACTGGATATGGGCATGGCAGGCCTGTGTTCTTCTTAGGGCAGAATATCGCAGGTTATGACGCGCAACGCGTCGTGCACCCAGGTCGTCCTTATTCATCGATTGCATTCTATTTGAAGGCCCTTTAAGCTGTGACTGATACAAAAACGTGGATGTGCCTGATTTGTGGCTGGATCTATGACGAAAAGACCGGCGACCCCGAGAGCGGCATTCCGCCAGGGACACCCTGGAGCGAGGTCCCCATCAACTGGACCTGCCCCGAATGCGGCGCCCGCAAGGAAGATTTTGAGATGGTGAGCATATAAAGTCTGCGCCAGACAATGCGTTCACTTGATTTGTATCAACGTCTGTTCAGGAGCTGTGTCTTGTGAGTACGACTGGATCGACCTTCAAAGTGCTGGTCATTGACGACAGCAACACCATTCGGCGCAGCGCCGAGATTTTTCTCAAGCAGGGTGGGCATGAGGTGGTGTTGGCCGAAGATGGCTTTGACGCCCTGGCCAAGGTCAGCGACTGCCAGCCTGACCTGATTTTTTGCGACATTCTGATGCCCCGCCTGGATGGGTATCAGACCTGCGCCATCATCAAACGCAACCCGCGCTTTTCGGCAGTGCCGATTGTCATGTTGTCCTCCAAAGACGGTGTTTTTGACAAGGCCCGGGGTCGCATGGTGGGTGCGCAAGATTATTTGACCAAGCCCTTCACCAAAGACCAGTTGCTCCATGCTGTCCAGCAGTTTGGCGTGCTCACGCAAGGAGTAGATTGATGGCCATCCAGAAAGTGCTGGTCGTGGACGACTCGAAAACCGAGTTGATGTTCATGACCAATTTGCTCCAGAAAAACGGCCTGTCGGTGCGCACCGCCGAGGGCGCCGATGAGGCCCTGCGACGCTTGTCCGAGGAGAAGCCCGACCTGATCCTGATGGACGTGGTCATGCCGGGGCAAAACGGTTTCCAGTTGACTCGCTCGATTCACCGCACACCCGAGTACGCGGCCATTCCCATCATCATGTGCACCAGCAAAAGCCTCGAGACTGACCGGGTGTGGGGCCTGCGACAAGGGGCTTCGGACTACGTCACCAAGCCGGTGGATGCGGCCGAGTTGCTGGTCAAGATCAAAGCCCTGGGCTGATTGCCAACTGCACCGCATGGCTAATCGCGAAGCACTCCGAGAACTTCAGACCCGCCTCGCGAGCCGCTTGAAGGCGGCGCGCACGGAAGGGGTGTCTGTGGCCTGGTTGGCCGTGACGGCAGGCCAAGCCAACTACCTGTTCCCCCTGGCGCAGTCGGGTGAGATATTTCCGCTGACGCCAGTGCAGCGTGTGCCTTACACCCACTCTTGGTTCATGGGGGTGGTCAATTTGCGTGGCGGCCTGTTTGGCGTGGTGGATCTGGCGGGCTTCATTGCCGACGGGGTGGCGCGCCCCCGGGCTGAGTCAACGGCGGTTCAGCCCAGTGTGGTGACTTTCAACACAGCGCTCGACATCAACTGCGCACTGGTGGTAGACACGTTGGCCGGGCTGCGCAAGCGCGAGGCTTTTCAGGCGTCTGTGCCACCTGCAGTCGGATTGCCGGCTTATTTTGGCAGTCTGTTCACGGACAGCCAGGGCACACAGTGGCAAGAGATCAATCTTCAGGCCCTTGCCCAATCGACCGAATTTCTCAGCATCAGCGTCTGAGTTTCTACCAAGGCTTTTTCCATGTCCGTTGTCGATCAATTGAAAAATGTGTTTTCCCGAGGCAAGCCGGCCAGCGGGCAGGATTCGCAACTCAGTCTGGGCATGCCGGACGCGACGCTGGAGTCCATGAGCACCGAGCAACTGACCGCCGTACCCAGTGAGGCAGGCCGCCTGCCCGAGTCACCCGCCCCGGCGGTCCGCACCACCGTGGATATCAATCTGGCGCCTGAAGAAGGCGCCAGTGAGTTGATTGCCCTGCCGCTGTTGGGCAAAAAAACCGTGGCTGAGCATCAAAAGCTGCTGTTGATCATGCTGGGCGCTGCCTTGGTCTTGCTGGCGCTCATTACCCTGTTTTCTTTCAGTCAGGCCAACCGCGTGACGCAACAACTGGGCGTCACTGGGCAGTCCCTGATGCAGTCCCAGCGCCTGGCCAAGTCGGTGTCACAGGCGTTGTTGGGCAACGCCCAGGCCTTCCCCGAGGTGGTGGACAGTGCCGGTGTGCTGGCCAAGTCGGTGCGGGGTCTCAAATCCGGTGATGCGGACATGGGTCTGGACGCCCTGAGTACGGCCTACCAGCCGGAACTGGAAAAAATCGAGCCCTTGGTGGACCGAACCGAAAAGAGTGCGGCGGTGGTTATTGCGCAACAAAAAATTCTTACTCAGGCCAGCGCGGCGCTGGGTGTGCTTAACCAGCAATCCTCTGAACTGTTGGCGGTGGCCGAGAATGTGGCCGCGCTCAAAGTTCAACAGAATGCGCCGGTAGCCGAGGTCGCTGCAGCCAGTCAATTGGCCATGTTGACCCAGCGCATTGGCAAGTCTGCCAACCAGTTTTTGACGGTCGAGGGGGTCAGCGCCGAGACCGTATTTTTGCTTGGTAAAGATTTGAATACCTTTCGGGAAACCACCCAGGGCTTGCTGGAGGGCAGCGCTGAACTGGGACTGGCTGCCAGCCGTGACGCGCCAACCCGCGCCGCGCTGGACGCCCTGGGCAAGCTGTTTGAGGCCACCAGCATCCAGGCCGGGGCGGTGATGGGCAACCTTCAGGGACTGGTGGCGGCGCGCAAGGCGCAGATGGTCATTCTGACCGACAGTGAGCCCCTTCGTCGCCAATTGGAAGCGCTGCAACTCAAGCTGACGGCGCAGGCCGGGCTGGGTGCCGTTGCGGTGCTGCTGTTGGTGGGCGTGGCGGTGTTTGCCCTGGCGTGCGCCGGGGGGCTGTCCTATGTCCAGTTGCAGGACAGCAAAAAACGCCAGGATTTTGCCGAGTCCCAGCGGGTGGACGCGCAGCGCCAGCAGCAAGAAGCCAAACGCGTCAATGACGCCAATCAGGCCGCCATTTTGCGGCTCATGAATGAGTTGCAGGCGGTGGCCGAGGGTGATTTGACGCAGGAAGCCACGGTGACCGAAGACATCACGGGCGCCATTGCCGATTCGGTCAACTACACCGTTGAGGAATTGCGCTCGCTGGTGGGCAACGTGCAGAAAACGGTCACCCGCGTGGCCCAAACCACGGCTGATGTGGACACCACGTCGACCGAACTGCTGGCTGCGTCCAATGAGCAGTTGCATGAAATTCGAGAAACCGGCCGCTCGGTGGTGGACATGGCCTCGCGCATCAACGACGTGTCGGCGCAGGCGCAAGCATCGGCTTCGGTGGCCCGCCAGTCCTTGCAGGCCGCCGAGGTGGGTTTGCAGGCGGTGCAAAACGCCATTGGCGGCATGAATTCGATCCGCGACCAGATTCAGGACACCTCCAAGCGCATCAAGCGGCTGGGCGAGTCGTCCCAAGAGATTGGCGAAATCACCGAGCTGATTTCCGACATCACCGAGCAGACCAACGTGCTGGCGCTCAACGC
>CAZLRQ010000149.1:0-6450 GCA_964562035.1 uncultured Rhodoferax sp.
CCCAGAGCAGCGGCCTGGTCGCCATGTGCGGCCACACCCGCCGTTTCAACCCCAGTCACCAGTACGTCAACAAGAAGATCAAGGCGGGTGAGTTCAACATCCAGCAAATGGATGTGCAGACCTACTTCTTCCGCCGCACCAACATGAACGCGCTGGGCCAGGCGCGCAGCTGGACCGACCACCTGCTGTGGCACCACGCGGCGCACACGGTGGACCTGTTCGCCTACCAGTGCGGCAGCCCCATCGTCAAGGCCAATGCCGTGCAGGGCCCGATTCACCCCGTGCTGGGCATTGCCATGGACATGTCCATCCAGCTCAAGGCCGCCAATGGCGCCATTTGCACCCTGAGTCTGTCGTTCAACAACGACGGCCCGCTGGGCACGTACTTCCGCTACATCGGCGACACGGCCACCTACCTGGCGCGCTACGACGACCTGTTCACCGGCAAGGACGAGAAGATTGACGTGAGCCAGGTGGACGTGTCCATGAACGGCATTGAGCTGCAAGACCGCGAGTTTTTTGCCGCCATCCGCGAGGGCCGCCAGCCCAACAGCAGCGTGGCCAGCGTGCTGCCGTGCTACCAGGTGCTGCACGACCTGGAACAGCAGCTCAACGCCTGAGTGGCTGTGTTGACCCGCCGCTGAGCATGGCCATGTTGGTACAGCCCAAGGTCGATTGCCATGTGCATGTCTTCGACCCGGCGCGCTTTCCGTATGCGGCCGACACCTGGTACCGACCCTCGGGCGGCGAGGCGGGCACCGTGGCCCACCTGGGGCAGGTGCTGGACTGTCATGGGGTACAGCACGCGGTGATCGTGGGCCCCAATTCGGGGTACGGCCTGGACAACCGCTGCCTGCTGGACGCGCTGGCGCAAGGCGCGGGCCGCTACAAGGGTGTGGCGGTGGTGCGCAATGACGCCAGCCGCGCCGAGCTGCAAGACCTGCAGGCGGCCGGGGTGATCGGCGTGGCCATGAACGTGGCCTTGCTGGGCGTTGATTTTTACCGCGACACCGGCCCCCTGCTGGAACGCCTGCGCGACCTGGGGCTGTGGGCCCAGGTGCAGGTGCAAGCCGATGAACTGGTGGCCCTGAAGCCGATGCTGCAAGACAGCGGTGCCCGCCTCCTGTTTGACCACTGCGGCCGCCCGAATCCCGCTGCAGGCGTGGGCCAGGCCGGTTTTGCCGCGCTGCTGGCGCTGGCCGGCACGGGGCGCGCCTGCGTCAAGCTCTCGGGGCTGACCAAGTGCTCGACCCAGCCCTATCCTTACCCCGATGCCTGGCCCTATGTGCAAGCCCTGCTGGAGGCCTACACACCACAAGCTCTGGTATGGGCGTCGGACTGGCCGTTTTTGCGGGCGCCCGAGCGCATGGACTACGGCCCGCTGCTGGCCTTGTTCGAGCGCTTGTTGCCCAGCGCCGAGTCGCGACAGGCGGTGCTGTGGGACACGCCGATGCGCCTGTTCGGGTTTGAGGCGGCGGTCGCGATCAAGCCCTGGTTGGCGGCAAATTGGCACGCTGTCTGCCAATGAGAAGTTAACGATTCCACTGGTGTAAACCCCTAGAAAACCGCGCCTCGTGCCGCCTCATGGCCTCCTATACTGACGTAATGAACCAGTTAGTACATTCTTCACCCGCCAAACGGGTCAGGCCGCGTGCGGTGGCCGTGGCCGCCGCACCGGTCACGCCGTCCCGCACCAACGACCCGGTGCGCACCATGGCCGGCATCCTGGAGGTGGCCACCAAAGAGTTCGCGGCCAAGGGCCTGAGCGGCGCCCGCATCGACGCCATAGCCGACGCCACCCAGACCAGCAAGCGCATGATTTACTACTACTTTGGCAGCAAGGAAGGCCTGTATGTGGCGGTGCTGGAAGAGTCGTACCGGCGCATGCGGCACATCGAATCCGAGTTGCACCTGGAAGACCTGGCGCCCGAAGCGGCCTTGCGCCGGTTGGTGGAGTTCACCTTCGACCACCACAGCAGCAACCCCGACTACATCCGGCTGGTCATGACCGAGAACATGGAACGCGGTGCCTTCCTGGCCCAAAGCAAAACCATTCAGGAACTGAACGTGCCCGCCATCGAGGCCATCCGCAAGTTGTACGAGCGGGGCGTGACCACCGGGGTGTTTCGGCCCGGGCTGGTGCCACTCGACATTCATGCCTCCATTTCCGCACTGACCTTCTTCAATGTGTCCAACCAGCACACCTTTGGCCTGATCTTCAAGGACGGCACCGACCCGTCGCAGGCCACTGCAGCGCGGCGCAGCAGCATCACCGAGATGGTGGTGCGCTTTGTTTGCAGCTAAACAATTTCGCTATATCAGCTATCGCCAAACCTCTTTATTGACCTAGGGTAAGCCCTGATTCGCGAAAACTAACCAGTTCGTACATTAACGATGCGAACCTAACGAGGAGACTTCAAGTGATCCAAAAACTGATTGACAAGTATTGCCAGCTGCTGTCCTGGCTGATGGCTGGTAGCCTGGCACTGATGGTGGCGCTGGTGTTCACCAACGTGGTGCTGCGCTACGCCTTCAACTCCGGCATTACCGTGAGCGAGGAGTTGTCGCGCTGGTTATTTGTGTGGCTCACGTTTCTGGGGGCTGTGGTGGCGCTCAATGAACGCGCCCACCTGGGCACTGACATGCTGGTGTCGCGCCTGTCCGCCAAGGGCAAAAAAGCCTGTCTGGCCATCGGCCATGTGCTGATGCTCTTCATCTGCTACATGATTTTCAAGGGCACGCTGGACCAGGTGAAGATCAACCTGGACGCGACCAGCGCTGCCATGGAAGTGTCCATGGCCATTTTTTATAGCTGCGGCTTGGTGTTTTCCGTGTCTGGCGCGGTGATTTTGCTCAATGACTTCTGGCGCTTGCTCTCAGGTCAATTGACCGAGAGCGAACTGGTGGGCATCCGCGAATCTGACGACATGCCGCACGGCAATCCCCACCCTTGAACGCAGAGGACTTGACATGACTATCGCAATTTTCCTGGGTTCCCTGCTGGCCGCCATGGCGCTGGGCATTCCCATTTCCTTTTCGCTGCTGTTGTGCGGTGCGGCCCTGATGTTCCACATGGACATGTTTGACGCACAAATTCTGGCGCAAAACGTGATCAATGGCGCGGACAGTTTTCCGCTGCTGGCGGTGCCTTTTTTCATGCTGGCCGGTGAGGTGATGAACGCTGGTGGTTTGTCGCGGCGCATCGTCAACTTTGCCATGACGCTGGTCGGCCACATCAAGGGCGGTCTGGGTTATGTGGCCATTGTGGCGGCTGTCATGTTGGCCGCCTTGTCGGGCTCTGCCGTGGCGGACGCTGCGGCCTTGTCTGCCCTGCTGTTGCCCATGATGGTGGCCGCCGGCCACGACAAGGCGCGCTCGGCCGGTTTGCTGGCGTCGGCCAGCATCATTGCGCCCATCATTCCCCCGAGCATCGGGTTCGTGATTTTTGGTGTGGCCGCGAACGTGTCCATCTCCAAGCTCTTCATGGCCGGCATTTTCCCCGGCATCATGCTCGCCCTGTCCCTGGTGGTGACTTGGTGGTGGGTGGCCCGCAAGGAAATGGTGGCCGTACCAGCGCGCAAGTCCAAGGGGGAGGTGTTTTCGGCGTTCAAGGATGCCACCTTCGCCCTGGTGCTGCCCGTGATCGTGGTCGTGGGTTTGAAGTTTGGTGTGTTCACACCGACCGAAGCAGCCGTGGTGGCGGCGGTGTACGCCATGCTGATTTCGACCGTGGTTTACAAAGAGCTCAAGCTCAAGCAGATGTACGGTCTCTTCCTGGCCGCCGCCAAAACCACCGCCGTGATCATGTTCCTGGTGGCAGCCGCCATGGTCTCGGCCTGGATGATTACCGTGGCGCAGTTGCCCGATGAAGTGGTGACATTGCTGCAACCGCTGCTGGACAGCCCCAAGCTGCTGATGTTCGTCATCATGCTGCTGGTCATGCTGGTCGGTGCGGCCATGGACATGACGCCCACCATTTTGATTCTGACCCCGGTGCTGATGCCCATCATCAAGGCCGCCGGCATTGACCCGGTGTACTTTGGTGTGCTGTTCATCATCAACAACGCCATTGGCCTGATCACCCCGCCCGTGGGCACGGTGCTCAACACCGTGGCCGGCGTGGGCAAGATCAGCATGGACGAGGTGACCAAAGGCGTGTGGCCGTTCATGATTGCGCAGTTCACCATCATGTTCCTGATGGTGCTCTTCCCCGATCTGGTCATGGTGCCCGCCCGCTGGTTCTACGGCTAACAGCTGCTTGATTTTCCAAGTGCGGGGTGTGTCTGGTACGCCTGGCCCTGCACTTTACTTGCTTGCGTACCGTCAAATTTATTTCAGGAGACAACCATGAAACGCATGATGATTAAAACGATGGTGGCTGCAGCAGCCCTGGCCGCTTTTGGTATGGCCCACGCCCAAATCAGTGAGCGCACCATCAAGTTCGCCACGCAAAACCCCAAGGGCCACCCCCTGGTGATGGGCATGGAAAAATTTGCCGATATCGTCAAAACCAAGACCGCTGGCAAGATCAAGGTCAACCTGTTCCCCGGCGGCGTGCTGGGTGGCGACGCCCCCAATGTCTCGGCCCTGCAAGGCGGCACCCTGGAAATGGTCACCATGAACTCCGGCATTTTGGCCAGCCAGGTCAAGGAGTTCGCCATTTATGACTTCCCCTTCCTGTTCAGCAACGGCAAGGAAGCTGACGCCGTGGTGGACGGTCCTTTTGGTCAAAAAATGCACGCCCGTTTGACGGACAAGGGCATCATCGGCCTGACCTACTGGGAGCTGGGTTTCCGCAACATGACCAATGGCAAGCGCGCCATCAACACGGTGGACGATTTTGCCGGCCTGAAGATTCGCGTCATTCCCAACCCGATCAACCTCGACTGGGTGAAAGCCCTGGGTGCCAACCCCACGCCCATGGCCTTCCCCGAGGTGTACGCCGCGCTCGAGTCCAAAGCGCTGGACGGCCAGGAGAACCCCTACTCGGTGATTGCCGCCAACAAATTTTATGAAGTGCAAAAACACCTGACGGTGACCAACCACGTCTACAACCCCCAGTCGGTCATCATCAGCAAGAAGTTCTGGGACACCCTGAGCGCGCAAGAGAAAAAGATCATTGGTGACGCCGCCGTAGAAGCTGGCAAGTACCAGCGCCAGGTGGCGCGTGACGCCGCCGTGACCGCGCTGGACGGCCTGAAAAAAGCCGGCATGCAAGTCACCGAGTTGCCCGCCGCCGAAGTGAACAAGCTGCGCGACAAAATGCGCCCCGTGATCGCCAAGTACGCGGTGTCGGTGGGCCAGGAAGTGGTGCAGGAAGCCCAGGCTGAACTGGCCAAGGCCCGCAGCAAGTAAGCCAATCAAGTTCAACGGGTCACCCTGCCGCCCACCGGCCAGAGTGACCCGTTCACCAGAAATTCCCCATGAAAATCCTCATGCTTCACGGCATCAACCACAACATGTTTGGCAAGCGCGACCCCAAACAGTACGGCACCATCACGCTGGATGAAATCAACGCCAGCCTGGGCAGCCTGGCCAGCGAACTCGGCGCCGAGATGGACTACTTCCAGACCAACAGCGAAGGTGAGATGTGCGAGCGCATCCACCAGGGCTACCGTGATGGCGTGGATGCCGTGTTGATCAACGCCGGCGCCTGGACGCACTACTCCTATGGCATTCGTGATGCGCTGGCCATTCTGACCTGCCCGATCATTGAGCTGCACATGTCCAACATCCATGCGCGTGAGCCATTCCGCCATGTGTCGGTGTTTGCCGAGATTGCGCGCGGCCAGATTTGTGGTTTTGGCGTGGACAGCTACCTGCTGGCGCTGCGCGCTGGCGTGTCCGCCGCGAAAGGAGCCTGAGCATGATCAACGGCAACACTGAAATCATTGCGCACATTGGTTTCCCCACGCACGCCTTCAAGGCGCCCATGATTTACAACCCCTGGTTTGAAAAAGCCGGGGTCAACGCCATCGTGGTCCCCATGGGCTGCCAGGCACCGGATTACCCGGACTTTTTGCGCTCGGTCTTCAAGCTGTCCAACATCCGGGGCGCGCTCATCACCATGCCGCACAAGGTCACCACCGTGGGCCTGCTGGACGAAGTGCTGCCCACCGCGGCCATTGCCGGCGCCTGCAACGCAGTCAAACGCCTGCCCGACGGCCGCCTGCAAGGCGACATGTTTGACGGCGAAGGTTTTGTGCGCGGCGTGTTGCGCAAGGGCCTGGTGCTCAAGGGCGCCAGCGCTTTGGTGGTGGGCAGTGGCGGCGTGGGGTGTGCCATTGCCGCCTCGCTGGCCGCCGCCGGTGTCTTGAAGATGGACTTGTTCGATGTGAACGAAGACGCGTCGCGCGGCTTGGCCCTGCGCCTGTTGCAGCACTACCCGCACATGACCGTGCGCACGGGGGTTAAAGACCCGGCCGGGTTGGACCTGGTGGTCAACGCCAC
>CAZLRQ010000150.1:0-6443 GCA_964562035.1 uncultured Rhodoferax sp.
GGTCTGGTCGGGCGCTTTGACACCCACCTGGAACACGTGCAAGACGTGATTGGCCTGAAAAAAGGCGCCTCCGGTTTGGCCACACTGAACGCCTTGATGCTCGAATCACGCACGCTGTTCATTGCCGACACCTTCGTCAACGAAGACCCCGACGCCGCGCAACTGGCCAGCATTGCCGTCATGGCCGCCGACGAAGTCAAGCGCTTTGGCTTGCCGCCCAAAGTGGCGTTTCTGTCGCACTCCATGTATGGCTCGTCCAAGCGCAAGTCCGCCATCAAGATGCGCACCGCCCATGAGTTGTTTTGCCAGATGGCGCCCGATGTCGAGTCCGAAGGCGAGTTGCAGGGCGACGCCGCCTTGTCGGAAGACGTGCGCCACGCCGCGCTCATGGACAGCAAGCTGCAGGGCGAGGCCAACCTGCTGATTTGCCCCAACCTGGACGCCGCGAACATCCTGTTCAATGTGCTCAAGATGACCGGTGGCCACGGGGTCACCGTGGGGCCCATTCTGCTGGGCGCCGCGGCATCGGTGCATGTGCTGACACCGGCTGCCACGGTGCGCCGCATCGTCAACATGACCGCGCTGGCGGTGGCCAACGCAGGGCATAGCCGCACCTGACGGGGATGGCATTTGAGAACACCAGCCCTTTGAACCAGGGCTACCCCGTAGATTCGCCATACCCAAAGACGTAATTGGCACTTATATTGCTAGTTCATTCATAGCTGAAACTACTTTGTTTCTCCCACTTTTTTGAGGATGCCTTTCATGACCAAGCGCGTATTTTTGAAACTGGCCACAGCACTGGCCGTCACTGCAGCTCTCGGTACCGCCCACGCCCAGACCACCCCCGTCAAATTCCAGCTCGACTGGCGCTTTGAGGGCCCGTCAGCCCTGTTTCTGACCCCCGCAGCCAAAGGCTACTTCAAGAACGCCAAGCTCGACGTGGTGATCGACGCAGGCAACGGCTCCGGCGGCACGGTCACGCGCGTGGCATCAGGTGCTTATGACATGGGCTTTGCCGACCTGGCCGCACTCATGGAGTTCCACGCCAACAACCCCGACGCCCCCAACAAACCTGTGGCCGTGATGGTGGTTTACAACGACACGCCCGCCTCGGTCATGGCGCTCAAAAAGTCCGGCATCAAAACCGTCGCCGACCTGAACGGCAAAAAACTCGGCGCCCCGGTGTTTGACGCCGGACGGCGTGCGTTCCCCATCTTCGCCAAGGCCAACGGCATCACCGGCGTGCAGTGGACCGCCATGGACCCCCCGCTGCGCGAAACCATGCTGGTGCGTGGTGACGTGGACGCCATCACCGGCTTCACGTTCACCTCACTCTTGAACCTGGAAGCGCGCGGCGTCAAGGCTGAAGACGTGACCGTGCTGCCCTACCCCGCCTATGGCGTCAAGCTGTACGGCAACGTCATCATTGCCTCGCCCAAGATGATCAAGGAGAACCCGGCCGCCATCAAAGCCTTCCTGAGCGCGTTTGCCAAGGGCGCCAAAGACGTCATCGCCAACCCGGCGGCCGCCATTGCCGACGTGAAAGCGCGCGACGGCATCATCAATGTGGCGCTGGAAAC
Source organism: uncultured Rhodoferax sp. (assembly GCA_964562035.1). Lineage (GTDB taxonomy): Bacteria > Pseudomonadota > Gammaproteobacteria > Burkholderiales > Burkholderiaceae_C > Rhodoferax. The sequence continues at coordinate 1,584 of CAZLRQ010000150.1, forward strand.
CCGTCGCCTGCAACTCGCCATTGACACCGTGGTCAACAGCCCCAACGCGCGGGCCGAGGGCTTTGGCCAGATCAACGCGCCACGCCTGTCCTTGATGGCCTCGCAAGTGTCTGACGCCTTCAACACCAAAACCCGCGTCAACCCCGACGCGGTGTGGAACGGCGCGTTTCTGCCCAGCAAGGCCGAACTCAATGTGCTGCCGCTGAAGTAAGCGGCCACCACCTGTTCATTTTTGATAGCTACTCCCGCATACCAGACGGGGGCTAGAGGCCTATTTCTTATATAAATCATGCAAAAACCCGCTACCCCCTGGTTTGTGGACTTCTCGGACGTCTGGCTGGCCTACAACGAGGAACTGCTCAAGCAGAATCACTTCGCGGTAGAGGCCATCGACCTGAAGGTGCGCCAGGGCGAATTCATCGCCATCGTCGGGCCATCGGGTTGCGGCAAGTCGACCTTCATGAAGCTCACCACCGGTCTGAAAATGCCGTCGATGGGCAAGATCCTGATTGACCAGCAGCCCGTCACCGGGCCGCTCAAAATCTCGGGCATGGCGTTTCAGGCGCCCTCCTTGCTGCCCTGGCGCACCACGGTGGACAACGTGCTGCTGCCGCTGGAAATTGTGGAGCCCTACCGCAGCAGCTTCAAAGCCAAGCGCAAGGAATACGAAGAGCGCGCGCGCAAGCTGCTGCAAAAGGTGGGCTTGGGCGGCTACGAGGACAAGTTTCCCTGGCAGCTCTCGGGCGGCATGCAACAGCGCGCCAGCATTTGCCGCGCGCTGATTCACGAACCCAAGATGCTGCTGCTGGACGAGCCTTTTGGCGCGCTCGATGCCTTCACGCGTGAAGAACTCTGGTGCATCTTGCGCGACCTGTGGACCGAGCAACAGTTCAACGTCATTCTGGTCACGCATGACCTGCGCGAGTCGGTGTTTTTAGCCGACACGGTGTACGTCATGAGCAAGAGCCCGGGCCGCTTTGTGGTGAAAAAAGAGATTGACCTGCCGCGCCCGCGCGACCTGGAGATCACCTACACCAAGGAGTTCACCGACATCGTGCACGAGCTGCGCGGCCACATTGGCGCTATGCGCAAAACTGGTGCAGCCATCAACCAATAAGGCATAGCCATGAACAAAAAACAAGTTGAACTGTGGTCGCCCTGGATCTTGCTGGTGAGCGTTTTGGTGCTGTGGCAAATTTTGTGCTCGGCCTTTGACGTGTCCGAATTCATTTTCCCCAGCCCGTGGCGCATCTGGACGCAGTTTTGGGAATACAAAGAAATCATTGCCGGCCATGCCTGGCGCACTTACTGGGTGACCATGGTGGGCTTTGGCATTGCCATCGTGGTGGGTGTGCTGCTGGGCTTTGTGATTGGCAGCTCGCGCTTGGCGTATGCCGCGGTGTACCCGCTGATGACCGCCTTCAACGCGCTGCCCAAAGCCGCTTTTGTGCCGATTTTGGTGGTGTGGTTCGGCATTGGTGCCGGCCCGGCCATCTTGACGGCGTTTCTCATCAGTTTCTTTCCCATCATGGTGAACATTGCCACGGGTTTGGCCACTTTGGAGCCGGAGCTGGAAGACGTGCTGCGGGTGCTGGGCGCCAAGCGCTGGGACGTGCTGATCAAGGTGGGCCTGCCGCGCTCCATGCCCTACTTTTATGGCTCGCTCAAGGTCGCCATCACCCTGGCGTTTGTGGGCACCACCGTGTCGGAAATGACCGCGGCCAATGAGGGTATTGGCTACCTGCTGATCTCGGCGGGCTCGGCCATGCAAATGGGCCTGGCCTTTGCGGGCCTGGTGGTGGTGGGCGCCATGGCGATGGCTATGTATGAGCTGTTCAGTGCCATTGAAAAGCGCACCACCGGCTGGGCCCACCGCGGGTCGCAGGGAGAGTAAATGCCTGACCACCGGCCAGCCAGCGGTGCCGAGATGTCGCAGGCACAAGTCATGCGCCACCTGCGCCGGGCAAACGACGTCGCCCGGCGTGCCATGGCACTCGGGCGCCATCCGTTTGGGGCCATCCTGGTCGCCCCGGATGGGGAAACAGTACTGGCCGAACAGGGCAATGTCGACAGCGTCAACCACGCCGAATCGACCCTGGCGCGCACTGCGGCAACCAACTTCACCGCCGACTACCTTTGGCAATGCACCCTGGTCACCACGGTAGAGCCCTGCGCCATGTGCAGCGGTACGCAATATTGGGCCAACATCGGCCACCTGGTGTACGGCATGACGGAGCGCCGCCTGATGGCGCTCACGGGCAACCATGCCGAGAACCCAACCATGGACCTGCCCTGTCGCACGGTGCTGGGCTCAGGGCAAAAAGCGATACAGGTCACCGGCCCGGTGCCTGAGGTCGAAGCAGAAATAGCCGCGCTGCATCAGAATTTCTGGTGATCTGCCCGTGGCGCCATCAGCGCATGAACGATTCGTCCTCGCTTGAAAAGCGCACCAAATCGAACCGACTGACATTAACTTATTTGGCAACAAATGGGCACGTTATTTGCTAAATATTAAAAGTTCTGTATTTTTCAATGACGTTAGCGCCATTGAAATCAAGACAGACGGGTGCGCAAGCCTTTGCGCAGTTTTAACAAAATCGATGGATCACCTATGAAAAAATCTCTGGCTTTAGCCACTTGCCTGACGGTTGCAGCGGCAGGCGCACATGCCCAAGCCACCGTTCAAATCTCTGGCTTGGTAGACGCCTATGTGGGCTCAATCAAGATGGCGGGCGATGCGGTTAGCAAGTCGGCGGTGGGCAGCGGCGGCATGACCACGTCCTGGTACGGGTTCTCAGGCTCAGAAGACTTGGGTGGCGGTCTCAAGGCCAGCTTTGCGATCAACGGTTTTTTCCGCACCGACACGGGTGAGGCTGGTCGCTTTGGCGCGGACACCCAGTTCTCACGCGATGCGTTTGTGAGTTTGTCGGGCGGATTTGGTGCGGTCGCACTGGGCCGGGGCAAAGCGCCCAACTTCTTGCCCACCATCATGTTCAACCCCATGGGCGATTCATTCACGTTCTCGCCTTTGGTCCTGCACTCGAACGTGTCGCTGTTCAACGGCACAGGATGGACTTCTACCAACCCATCCGACACCGGTTGGTCCAACCAAATCACGTATAGCAGCCCTGATCTGTCTGGCCTCAAGGCCAATGTCCATTACCAAGCGGGTGAGGTCGCCACCAACAACAGCAAGAAAAACGTTGGTCTCAATCTGCTGTACTCGGCAGGCCCTCTGGGACTGACCGCCTTCTGGGAACGCGACCAGGTGAGAAACCCGGTCAGCACGGCGGGGCCCATTCTGCTGAGCGGTGGCGGAACACAAACCGTGTGGATGCTGGGCGGGTCTTACGACGCCACCGTCGTGAAAGGCTTTGCCACCTACAGCAAATCGTCGTCTGACTTGACGGCTGTGGCTGACAAAACGACGTGGTCGTTGGGCGCCTCTGCGCCCGTCGCCGGCGGTAAGGTGCTGGCGGCTTATGCCAAAAGCAAGGTTGAAGGCGGCAACAAACGCGACACCGCCACCGTGGGCTATGACTACTTTTTGTCCAAGCGCACCGATGTGTACGCCATGCTGATGCGCGACAAAATCACCAATTTTGAGAGCGGCACCAGCCTGGGTCTGGGCATTCGCCACCGGTTCTAAGCGCTGGCGCCATGGCGGCGCCTCGCCAAGTGCATTGTTCAATGCACCCAAGGCGGCCTGAAGGCCGTCACAGGAGTGAGCATGGGGTCGTTACCATGCTCACTTTTGTTTTGAGTAGCCGATCGGGCCACCTTCCAGATTTCAACCCCTCATGACTTGGCACGCCACACTTGACCTTGACTACCGCGCTGAAGCCAGCCGCACCGTCGCACGCCACCAGCACAAGGGCCCGCTGCGCGTGTTGCAAAGCCTCTACCCGGAGGGCGATGCCGTTTGCCACAACGTGCTGGTGCACCCGCCGGGCGGCTTGGTGGGCGGCGACACGCTGGACATCACCGTCACGGCGGGTCACAACGCCCACGGGCTGGTCACCACACCGGGCGCTACCCGCTTTTACCGCTCCGAGGGCGCCCTGGCCCTGCAAAAAACCCGGATTTGCCTGACCGACAACGCCCGTCTGGAATGGCTGCCGCTGGAGGCCCTTTGCTACAACCAGTGCCACGCGGAAAACCGTCTGGTGCTGGACCTGGCGCCCCAAGCCGAATTCATGGGCTGGGACGTGACGGCGCTGGGCCTGCCTGGCGCGAATCTGCCTTTTGAGCAGGGTCAATTCCGGCAACACATTGAATTGCCCGGTGTCTGGCTGGAGCGCGGCCTCATCCGTGCCGACGATGCGCGGTTAATGAACGGGCCGTTGGGGCTGGCTGGCCAGCGCTGCATGGCCTCGTTGTTTTTCGTCAGTGGCAGCAAATTTGACAAGACCCGCCGGGACCAGGGCCTGGAACTCGCGCGTGCCTTGATTGACACGCATGCCTTGCGCCAAGTGGCGGGGGCCACCTGCCCCAACAGCCAGGTCATGGTCGTGCGCTGCCTGGCGCCGGTGGTCGAGCCGGCCATGGAATTGCTGCGCGAGGTCTGGTCGGCCTGGCGCCAGCACTTCTGGCAAATGCCGGCCACCCGCCCCCGGATTTGGTCAACCTAGTTAGTGCTATATTTTTGGCATAACCAGACCCGAGATGCCTAAATTTATGCGCTCCCCACTCGCTGCAACGACGCCAGAAGGTGGTTTTAGGTGGCACTGATCATTGCGGCCGAGGATGATCTGTCCGCCTCAAGTGCCTTGGTCATTGACAGCAACCCCACCTCGCGCTCCACGCTGATCTCGCAACTGCGGGATTTCGGCATGGGCACGGTGGTGCAGTGCGCGCGCC
>CAZLRQ010000151.1:0-2718 GCA_964562035.1 uncultured Rhodoferax sp.
TCTCGGCGCCTGCGCCCGTGGCCAGCGCCAGCGGCACGGCGCCCAGCACCATGGCACCGGTGGTCATCATGATGGGTCGCAAGCGCTGCGAGGCCGACCGGGTGATGGCCTGCACGGTCTCCACGCCCTGCTCGCGCAACTGGTTGGCAAACTCCACAATCAAAATGCCGTGCTTGGTGATCAGCCCCACCAGCGTGATCAGGCCAATCTGGCTGAACACATTGAGCGAGCCGCCCGACCATTTGAGTGCCAGCAAGGCCCCGGCCATCGACAAGGGCACGCTGAGCAAAATGACGAAGGGGTCAATAAAGCTCTCAAACTGCGCCGCCAGCACCAAAAAGATAAACACCAGCGCCAGCACAAACACCAGCGTGAGCGAGTCAGACGAGTTGCGGAACTCGCGGCTGATGCCGTTCAGGTCGGTGGCATAACCGGGTTTCAGGAGTTTTTCAGCCGTGGTGTCCATGAAGTCCAGCGCCTCACCCAGCGAATAGTTGGGCGCCAGGTTGGCGGTGATGCTGGCGGAGCGGCGCTGGCCAAAGTGGTTCAGCTCGCGCGGCACCACCACCTCGGTGATTTTGACCAGCGCTGACAACGGAATCATCGCGTCCGCCTTGCCGCGCACAAAGATTTTCTCAATGTCGTCCGGCGCCTCGCGGCCAGTGGGGTTGGTTTGCACGATCACGTCGTACTGCTCGCCCTCGCGCTTGTAGCGTGTGACGTTGCGCCCGCTCAGCATGGTTTCCACCGCGCGGGCAATCACGTCCACGCCTACCCCCATGTCGGCGGCACGCTCGCGGTCCACTTCCAGCTTGATTTCGGGCTTGTTCAAGCGCAAATCGGTGTTGACCTGCACAAAGCCGGGGTTCTTGGCCAGTTCTTCTTCAAAAGCGCGCACGGTTTGCGACAGGTTTTGGTAGGTGTCGGACGTGATGATCACGAAATTAACCGGCCGCTGGGTGAAGCCCTGGCCCAGCGACGGCGGCGTGACCGGGAACGCCGTGACACCCGCAATACCGGCAATGCGCGGCGTCATCTCGCGCGCCATGTCCTGGGTGGTGCGGGTGCGCTCTTCCCAGGGCTTGGCCCGAAAGAAGATGTTGCCCTGCGCCACCGTGGGGTTGCCAATGTTGGCAAAAATGCGGTCGAACTCGGGGTAGTCCTTGCCAATGGACTCGATGGACTGCGCATAGCGGTTGGTGTAAGCCAGCGTCGAGCCGTCAGGGCCATTGATTTGGGCCAGCACCACACCGCGGTCTTCAATGGGGGCCAACTCGCGCTTGATATCGCCCAGCACCCACCAAGACACCAGGCCGCTGCCCACCATGGCTGCCACCACCAGCCAGCGCCGACCCAATGACCATGTCAGCGCGCGGCCGTAGCCCCGCGTGACCGACTGCAACACCCGCTCCATGCCGCGGTCAAAGCGGTTGGGCGTGGGGTTGTGCTTGAGCAACAGCGACGACATCATGGGCGACAGCGTGAGCGCCACCACGCCTGAAACCACCACGGCCCCGGCCAGCGCCAGGGCAAATTCCGTGAACAAACGACCCGTGCGCCCAGGCGCAAACGCCAGCGGCGCATACACCGCCACCAGCGTCATGGTCATGGCCACAATGGCAAAGCCCACCTCGCGCGCACCCTTGATGGCCGCCTGAAACGGTGCCATGCCCTCTTCAATATGGCGGTAAATGTTCTCCAGCATCACGATCGCATCGTCCACCACCAGGCCAATGGCCAGCACCAGTGCCAGCAAGGTGAGTGTGTTGATGCTGAAACCGGCCAGTGCCATCATGGCGAACGTGCCAATCAGCGACACCGGGATGGTGATGAGCGGAATAAGTGAGGCGCGCAGCGTGCGCAGGAACACAAAAATCACCAGCGCCACCAGCACTGCGGCTTCCACAATGGTGGTGAACACGGCCTTGATGGAGCGGTCAATGAACACCGAGTTGTCGTTGGCTACTTCCACCGTCACGCCGGGCGGCAGGTCGGCGCGCACTTTGTCCAGCAAATTGATAACGCCGGCCGACAAATCGAGCGGGTTGGCCGTGGCCTGGCGCACCACGCCCACGCCAATGGAGTCGCGGCCATTCAGGCGCACGCTGGAGCGCTCGTTGACCGGGCCTTCCTCCACGCGTGCCACGTCGCTGATGCGCACCGGCGCGCCGTTGACGGTACGAATCACCACCTGGGCAAACTCGCGCGGGCGCTGCAAATCAGTCGCCGCCGTGACGTTGAACTCACGCTGACCGCTCTCAATGCGGCCGGCCGGCACCTCCAGGTTGGCGCGGCGCAGGGCGTCTTCCAGGTCCTGCACGGTCAGGCGGTAGGCCGCCAGTTTGTCGGGGTCGACCCAGATGCGCATGGCGAACTTGCGCTCGCCGTACACATTTACCTCGGCCGCGCCGGGTGCTGTTTGCAACACCGGCTTGACCAGGCTGTTGGCCATTTCCGAGAGCTGAAGCGCGTCATGGGTGTCTGAACTCAGGGCCAAAAAGATGACGGGGAAGGACTCAGCCTCTACCTTGGCAATCACCGGCTCGTCAATGCCCTGGGGCAGGCGTTGGCGCACGCGGGTGACCTTGTCGCGCACATCGGCGGCGGCGGCATCGGCATCACGGGTCAGGGCAAAGCGCACTGAAATCTGGCTGCGCTCCTGGCGGCTGGTGGAGGTGATGACGTCCACCCCCTCAATGCCGGCCAGCGAGTCTTCCA
>CAZLRQ010000151.1:2818-6410 GCA_964562035.1 uncultured Rhodoferax sp.
CTTTTGCGGTGGTTGACCCGTCGCGATCACGCGCAGCGGTGTGCCATCGCGTTGCAGGCGCTGCTGGCCGGCTACCACCACCGTCTGGCCCTGGCTCAGGCCCTGGGTGATTTCTACCTTGCCCAAGCGACGCACGCCCAGCGTGACCTCTTGCCGCAAAGACACAAACTGGGTGTCTGGCGGCACCTTGCCGGCCACCGCGGGCACCGCCTCAGGGGCCACCACCGTGATGACAAACTGGCGCCCGCCCTGGGGCACGATGGCCTCTTCAGGCACCACCAAAGCCGCTTCATTGATGGAGAACACGCTGGTCACGCGGGCAAACATGCCCGGGCGCAGCGGCGCGGCCAACGCACCTGCCGCGGGCCGGCTGCCGCTCAAAACCGACTCGCCCGAATTGTTGGGCAAGACCGCGCGCACGCCCACCGAACGGCCATTCACGTCCAGCAAAGGGTCAAGCGCCTCAATGCGGGCCTGAAACGCCTGACCAGGAAAAGCGTCCAGCGCCAGTTCCACGGTCTGCTGGGGTTTGAGCTTGCCCTGAAAGCGCTCGGGCAAACGGAAGTCGACATACATGCTGCTGGTGTCCTCCAGGTTCACCAGGTCAGCGCCGTCTTTCACGTAGTCACCGATATTGACATTGCGAATACCCACGGTACCGGCAAACGGCGCCAGGATGGCCATGCGCGACAGACGCGCGTTGGCCAGCGCCAGTTGCGCCTGCGCCACCTCCAGGTTGGCGGCACTTTCTTCCAGCACGCGTTGGGCCACAAAATTTTGCGCCACCAGCTCCTGGTTGCGCTTGTAGTTGGCTTGCACGATGGACAACTGGGCTTGCGCCTGCTTCACCTCGGCGCGCTGCAGCGTGTCGTCCAACTGCACCAGCAGCTGGCCGCGGCGCACGTTTGAGCCGTCTTTGAACCCCAGTGCCCGAATGCGACCGGCCACCTCGGGGCGCACCATCACGCTCTGACGTGAGCGCAGGCTGCCCACGGTTTGGGCATCGTCTTGCAGCCGCATGGTGTCCACCAGCGCCACCTCGACGCCTGCGGGCCGGGCCGCAGCGCCACCGGCTGGCGCACCAGAGGGGCGCGATGTGCTGGCCGCTTGACCCCCCGTCGCCTCGCGGGCCACGGCCGGCTTCGACTGGTACCACCAGGCACCGGCAGAGACCAGGGCAATGCCCACAACGGCAACGACGGGATATTTCAAGTTAGTTGTCATGGCGCAGCAATACCAGTGAATAAATCAAAAGGCAATGTAGCAGCAGCCTTGCGCGTTTGCCGGTGTGGGTGCTTTGCACCCCCACAGAATCAAGCCAACTTTGCCGAGTCTTTACATGGCACGCGCGGCCATGTTTCGTCAGCGTTGGCGCAAGGCTTGTTCCACACCGCGGTTGGCCAGCATGTCGGCGTGCTCGTTGCCCGGGTCGCCGTTGTGGCCGCGCACCCAGCGCCAGTCAATCTTGTGACCCGAGGTGGTGACGAGCGCATCCAGGCGCTGCCACAGGTCCACGTTTTTTACGGGCTGCTTGGCCGCCGTTTTCCAGCCGCGGGCCTTCCAGCCCGCAATCCACTCCGTCATGCCCTTGAGCACATACTGGCTGTCCACATGCAGCGTCACATGGCAGGGCCGCTTCAGGGCCGACAGCGCCTCAATCACAGCCAGCATCTCCATGCGGTTGTTGGTGGTGCCCAGTTCGCCACCAAACAGTTCTTTTTGGGCGTCGGCCGTCTTCATCAGCACACCCCAGCCACCGGGGCCGGGGTTGCCCTTGCAGGCGCCATCGGTGTAAATTTCTACTGCGTTCAATCCAGATTCCTCGTCATTCGCTAAATTATGAGTCTTTTTGGCCTCTAGCCCCCGTCAGTGCTGCGCCATTAGCTACTGAAACAGGAGCAACCATCAATGGCCGGCTGTGCTTCCAGCCCGGGTTCAGCAATGTCATGCGATGCACCCGTTTGACCGCCACCAAAAAATACACTGCCCCCAAAATGGGCCACCAGCGCTCGCCCAGGCGGTCCATCCAGTCAAAGCGCTGCAGCCATTGGTCACTGGTCAGTGCAGGTCGGTAGCAGCCAAAACGCACCACTTCCACCTCAAAGCCCAGCAAGCGCAGCCAGTCCCGCAAGCGCCAGTAGCCAATGAAGTCGCCCGCCTTGGGCAGAAACATGTGGCCAAAACCCAGGCGATGGTACAGGTGCGCGCGGCGCTGGCGCAAACCCCAGAGCGACGCCGGGTTCAGCCCGCAAATCACCACCCGCCCGTCGGGCACCAGTACCCGCTCCACTTCGCGCAACGTAGTGTGCGGGTCAGGCGACAGCTCCAGGGAATGCGGCAACACCACCAGGTCCAGGCTGTTGGCCGGAAACGGCAAGGCGGCAAAGTCGGTCAAAAAATCAGCCTGGGGCGTGGGGCTGTGGTGGGCCAGCCAGCGGTGTGGCATGCGGTTGGCGTCCAGCGCGTCAATTTCAGGCAGGCCCAGTTGCAGCGCGTGAAAACCGAACACATCGGCCACCGCCAGCGCCAGCTGCTCACGCTCCCAGGCCAACAAATAGCGCCCGGGCGGGGTATGAAACCAGTCATGCATCGCTGTTGCTTCGTCACTCATGCAGTTACTTTCATGGCCAGTTTTCACTCACAACGACACAGGGGGAACTTGGCACGCCGGCACCAGTTACTGATGCCGCAACCCGCTCGGCGCCCAACGGTGCCCGGCGTCTTGACAAGGGTGCGCCCACCCATCGACGCCATTTTAGTGACGCCGCGCCACCAGGCCTGCACGCGGTGGTACGCCTGAAGGCGTACTCGATACGCTGACATTTACATTTTTCATGCGCGCCAAATGCGCTGACGCTGGCACACTACGGGGTTGCGTTTCGACGCTTGCGCACCCATCGCCAGCCCATGTGGCCCTGCGCCCCGGCTGATGCGCCCTGCCCATGAAAAAACCAGTTTCAATGAATCTATTCAAAATTTTGAGCGCCACCAGCCTGCTCTGGCTGGCCGGCTGTGCCACCACAGGCCTACCCGACTCCAGCAACCCGGCGGACCCAACCGCCGCCAAGACCGCGCCCTCGCGCTGGTTCAACAGCGACGCGAAGCCCCTCGTCCCCGGCGCAGACCTTCAACCCATCACAGCCGCCCAACTGCGCTCGGGCAGCGTGGTGGCCCTGGCGCCGCCACCCGACTTGTGGGAGCGCATCCGCAGTGGCTACGGCATGCCCGACCTGCGCAACGACCTGGTCACCGACCGGGAAGCCTGGTACAGCGGCCGCCCAGACTACATGCTGCGCATGACCGAGCGCTCCCGCAAGTACATGTTTCACATTGTTGAAGAGCTGGAGCGGCGCAACATGCCCTCCGAGCTGGCACTGTTGCCCTTCATTGAGAGCGCGTTCAACCCCCAAGCCGTGTCCAGCGCCAAGGCCGCCGGCATGTGGCAGTTCATGCCCGCCACCGGCAAGTACTTTGAGCTGAAACAAAACATGTTCCGGGACGACCGGCGCGATGTGCTGGCGTCCACCAAAGCGGCGCTGGACTACCTGCAAAAGCTGCACCGCATGTTTGGCGACTGGCACCTGGCCCTGGC
>CAZLRQ010000152.1:0-6403 GCA_964562035.1 uncultured Rhodoferax sp.
ATCAGTTCTTCGTCGGCCTGCACTTCGGCGGGCAGGATGGGAATGACCTTGCGGGTCGCGGTCGCATCGTTGTTCATCTTGTTGCGCTCCATGGGTTCAGACCAGCGCCTGCGCTGCAGGCTGCTGGGGCGAGGCCACCATGTGGGCCAAAAATTCGTCACGTGTCAGGGTTGCAAACCAGGGGTGCCAGCGGCGCTGCTCCAGCACCGTACTGACCGCCCGGGCGCGGCGCTCATGGGCTGCAAACAGCAGCGTTTCGTTGGGCAGGGTGAACACGCGTCGGGTCACGCTGTCCCACAGTTGCTCGGGGGCGCTGGGGCGGGGTTGGTGCGGGCAGGCCTCCACGGCCAGCAGGCCACCGCAAAACAGCCGGTCGCGCCACGCGAAACTCAGGCAAGTCTTGGTGTGGCCGGGGGTGGCCAGTACGTGCACCAGTTCGTCACCAAAGGCCAGCAATTCGCCATCCTGCACAGGGTGGGTGGCTGCACTGCCATCGCCCTGAACGCGGGGTGCGCCCAGGCGGTCCAGCAGCGCTGCCTCTTGGGTGTTTAGCTGGTCATGGTGGTGCGTGCGCAGTACCCAGCGCAAGCGCAGGTCACGCTCAGACAGCAAGGCGGCCAGCAGGGGCAGGTCGCGCCCACGCGGGTCAATCAGCACCGCCTCGCGCGCATCGGGGTCGGCCAGCAGGTAGGTCAGTTCACCGCTGACCTCGTCATGAAGGATTCTGAAATACATGGTCAATCCCCTCAGCCGCTTCAGGCCAGGTCGTCCTCGCCGATCAGCAGTTTGCCGTCGCTCAGGTACTTGTGGGGCGGAATTTCCAGGTTGGTGGGGGCCGGCACATTTTTGTAAACGCGGCCTGCCAAGTCAAAGAAAGAGCCGTGGCAGGGGCAGAAAAAGCCACCTTGCCAGTCATTGCCCACGCTGGGGTTGTTGGACCCGGCGGGCACAGCGCTGGGCGAGCAACCCAGGTGGGTGCAAATACCGACAGCCACCAAGAATTCGGGTTTGATGGCCCGGTGCGCGTTGCGGGCGTATTCGGGTTGCTGGTTTTCCAGGGACGCGGGGTCCACCAGCTTTTTGTCCAGACCGGGCAGACTGGCCAGCATCTCGGGGGTGCGGCGCACCACCCACACCGGCTTGCCGCGCCACTCCACAGTCTTGATGCCGCCGGGCAAGATGTCTGAAATATCAGCCTCGACGCTGGCGCCCGAGGCACGGGCCCGCTCGCTGGGGGCAAAGCTGGACACAAACGGCACGGCGGTAGCCGCCACTGCCACGCCCGCCACCGCGCTGGTGAGTAACACCATCTTGCGGCGTTCGGCATCGTGTTCATGCGCGTTGTCGGCAAGGGCTGCAAAGGCAGGGCGGTGAGTGGTCATGTGGAACTCCTGGTGCGGGTGTCTTGTTAACAACTCAAGAAGCGTGCCACGCGCCAGGTGTAAAAAACCTGTTTGAATTCAATGGCTTGCAGGTCAAGCCAGGTTTGGCAGTGCCGGGGTTGGGTGATATGACTGCCATTTCTGGCAGGCAGTGGCAGTCCGGGTCTAAACTGCGCACTGCACACAAGGAGCCCCCGTGAAGCCACTGCCCGAACTCATGTCCTACCTGGAGGGCTTGCCCGAGCCCCACATCCTGTTTGACACCCAATACCGCATTTTGGCGGCCAACGCAGCGTACCGGCAGCAGTTCAGCCCGGTGCAAAGCGTGGTGGGGCGCACCTGTTACGAGGTCTCGCACCACTTCAATGTGCCCTGCGACCAGGCGGGTGAGTCGTGCCCGCTGGCCAGGTCGCGCGAGTCGGGACAGCGTGAGCGGGTGCTGCACCTGCACCACACCCCCAAGGGGGAGGAGTACGTCAACATCGAACTTGCGCCACTGCTTGATGCCCGCGGGGAGCAAGCCTATTTCATTGAAAAAATGGAGCCTCTGCGAGTCGCGCAAGGCAAGGCGTCTGCACAGGGCTTGATTGGCCGTGCACCCACTTTCCAGCACATGCTGTCACTGGTGGCGCGTGTGGCGCCGTCCATGGCCACGGTGTTGCTGCTGGGCGAGTCCGGCACCGGCAAAGAACTGGTGGCCCGCGCGGTGCACGAGGCCAGCACGCGGTCGCATCGGCCTCTGGTGGCGGTGGACTGTTCCAGCCTGCCGGAAACCCTGTTTGAGTCGGAGTTGTTCGGCCACGAGCGTGGCGCTTTCACCGGTGCCAACACTGCCCGTAGCGGGCTGGTGGAAGCGGCCAGTGGCGGAACCTTGTTTCTGGACGAGGTGGGTGATATTCCGCTGGCCATGCAGGTCAAGCTGCTGCGCCTGCTGGAGACCGGTACCTACCGCCGCGTGGGCAGCACCGACCAGCGCCATGCCGACATCCGGGTGGTATCCGCCACCCACCGCGACCTGGACCAAATGGTGTCTGCCGGCACGTTTCGGGAAGATTTGTACTACCGCCTGAGCACCTTCCCCATTCACCTGCCGTCGCTGCGCGAGCGGCGCGATGACATTGCGTTGTTGGTCACAGCCCTGCTGGCGCGGGTGGCACCGCAGCGCAAGCTGGTTGTGAGTGAGTCGGCGCAGGGCGTGTTGCAGGCGCAGGACTACCCGGGCAATGTGCGCGAGTTGCGTAATCTGCTGGAGCGTGCAGCCCTGCTGTGCGACGGTGACACGTTGGAAGGCAGCCATGTGCAGCAGGCGCTGCGCTCGGGCCGGCGCCCGCCCGCTGCTGTGCTGGCGCCTCCCCCGGCGTTACCGGTTGATGCGCTGCGACTGCCCCTGGAGAGCGACACCGATGCAACGCCTGGCGTGTTGAAAAACCTGGAATACGCGGCCCTCAAGCAACTGGCCGGCGCGCACCAAGGTAGTCGGGCTGAACTGGCTCACAAGCTGGGCATCAGCGAGCGATCCCTGTATCGCAAGCTCAAAGCACTGGAGTAGTGCTGCATCGCGCCCGTACTTTGGGCGATCAGAATGACAGGGTGCGCACGCCAGGTTTGAGGAAGTAGGCTGCCACGTCAGCCGGCTTGGCGGGCGTCACGCCTTCAATCAGGTCAGTGGGTTTTTTGCCGGTGTTGGGCAGGTACAGCGCACACACTTCAACCTGGGCACCGGCCTTGATCACGCCTTGCAGCATTTGCTGCGGTGTGACGTTGCGGGGCTTGAGCGTTTCACCGGTCTGGCCGACGGCGGCCATGTCGCCACCCGCGCCGCACAGCAGCACGCGCACTTTGGCTTTTTGCTCAAGGGCCTGACCCGCCAGCACCAAGGCAGCGCCCTGGCTCATGGTGGTGGCGCTGTCAATGGTGACCAGCAGTTCGACCGGGTCAGCGGCGTGGGCCGAGAAGCCGAAAGAAGCGAGCAGGGCAAAGGTGAAGGCAGATTTTTGGATCATGGAAAGTCCTGAAAGTTAAGGTGGAAAAAACGGAGAACGGAAAGCAGTGAATGGGTTGATGGGTTGGCTACTTTGGCTTGGCCGTCTTGCCTGCAGGCAGGTCGGCGTAGTAAGTGGCCAGCGCTTCAATTTCGGTGCGGGTGAGTTTTTTGGCAAAGGTGCTCATGCCTTTGGCGCTGTCGTTGGCGCGCAAGCCGCTCTGGTAGTCCAGCAGGGTGCGCACAAAGTACAGCGGGTTTTGGCCCGCCAGGGCCGAGGCTTCGCGGTTGCCGCCCTGGCCGGCTACGCCGTGGCAACTGGCGCATGGGGTGAGCAGGCGCGCGGGGTCGCCTTTGCGAATCAGTTGGGCGGCGTCAAAGTCTTTAGCCGCTTTTTGCGCTGCGGGCCGGGGAGTGCCATCGTCTTGCGGTGGTGGTTGCAGCGCATAGAACGCAGACACGTCGGCAATCTGTTGCGGCGTCATCATCATGGCAATGTCGTGCATCAGGTCAGCGCGCTGGCCCTC
Organism: uncultured Rhodoferax sp.; assembly: GCA_964562035.1. Taxonomy (GTDB): domain Bacteria; phylum Pseudomonadota; class Gammaproteobacteria; order Burkholderiales; family Burkholderiaceae_C; genus Rhodoferax. The sequence goes on from CAZLRQ010000152.1 coordinate 3,891, forward strand.
GCGGCGCAGGCCGCTCTGGTAGTCGAGCAGCATCTTGGCGGTGTAGGCCGCCTTTTGGCCGGCCAGGTGCGGCCAGTTTTGCGTGGGTGCCACGCCCTTGGCGCCGTGGCATGAGGCGCAAAAAAGTTGCTCATGCACTTTTTGGCCGTGCGTTGCATCGCCCGTGGGCAAGCTGCCCAGGGTTTGGCGCAAGCTGCTGGGCGTCCAGGCTCGGGCTGCAGCTTGTGGCGCATGGGCTGCCTGCGGGGGTGGCGCCTGGAGCGCGGTGCTGGGTTGGGCCGCACCCGCGCTGTGGGCTGCAACCGCCAGCAGGCCGGCAGCCAGCAACGCAGCGGTTTTGAGGGCGAAAAAGGAGGGGGTCATGGTGAGGGCGCTCATCAGGCAAAGCAGTCGTCGGTGAAGGTGCGCAGCCAGGCTTGCTGGTAGCGCGCCCCGAGCTTGATTTGGGCGGGTGTGGCGTCCAGCGCCAGGTAGCGGGCTTTGGTGTTCACCCGGCCAATCTTGCCGTCAATGATCTTGAACACATCGGCCACAAACAGGCCGTAGTCTTTGCCCGCCAGGGCGTAGCAGGTGTTCTCCCACAATGGCTCGGGGGCAGTGCGGCCGGCCAGTTCTTCCAGAATGGCGCGGGCCACCACCTTGGCCTGGTTGTTGGCTGAAAATCCGCTTTTGGGCATGGCGTCGGCAATGCTGGCGTCGCCAATCACGTGCACATGGGGCTGCAGCGTGGAGGCAAAATTGCGCCGGTTCACCGGGCACCAGCCACTGGCATCCGTCAGGCCCAGCGTCATGGCGATTGGCCCGGCCTTCATGGGCGGAATGACGTTGATGACGTCGGCCTTGATGACCTCAGCCTCGGTCTCGATGGTCATTTTTTTGGCGTCAATTTTGAGGGTGCGACCACCGTCTTTGCCGCGCACCCAACTGATCATGCTGGTGCCGGCGTGCTGTTTGATTTCGACCTTGTCCTGCATTTTCTTGACGTAGTCGTCAGGCAGGTTGAACTTGTAGAGCCGGTTCCAGCCGAGCATCATGGTCTCATCAGTGACAAAGCTGTCTTTGGGGTCGACGATGATGACCTTGGCCGTGGGGTTGTGCTTGCTGAACCACTCGGTCATGAGTGCCGGGCGCTCGTAGGGGCCGGGTGGGCAGCGGTAGGGGTTGGGCGGGGCGGCCAAAACAAAAGTGCCACCCTGGCGCATGCCCTGCAACTGCCTGGCCAGCAGCGCGGTTTGGGCGCCGGGAATCCAGCCCGAGGGCACGGTGGTGTTGGCCACCTGCTCGCTGTAGCCGGCGTAGGCGCTGTACATGAGCTGGATGCCGGGCGACACGATGAGCCGGTCATAGTGCAGTTTTTGTTTGCCTGCGGTGCTGACGGTGCGCGCCACCGGGTCGAAGCCGGTGACGGTGTCAAACACAAAGTTGACGCCGTAGTTGGCGCGCAAGGCGTCGTAGCTGACATTGAGATCGTCCATGCCGACATGCTGGTTCAGCACCTCGCTGGAGCCGTAGGGCTTGATGTAGACACGGTTTTTTTCGATCACTGTGACCCGCACGCTGGGGTCAAACAGCTTGAGGTATTTGGCCGCCGTGGCGCCACCCACACCGCCGCCAATGATGACGATGTGCGCCGGGCCGGTTGGGGCCGGGGCTTGGGCCCATACGGGCAGCGCCGCCGCTGACAGCAGGCCCGCAGACGAGGCCAGCCACTGGCGGCGCGACAAGTTCAAGGCATTCATGGTTGGCTCCCCTGGGGTTTGACGGCTGCGAAAAAATCGCCCATGGCGCGGATTTCGGCATCGCTGAAGCCCTGCGCCACATGGCCCATGAGCGTGGCGGGGCGCTTGCCTTCCCTGAAGTCCACCATGGTGGTGATGAACTGGCTCGCGGGCATGCCGGCCAGCGGCATGAAGGATTCATCACCCAGGCGCCCCAATGTGCCGTGACAGGCGGCGCAGGTGTGGGCCATCATCTCGCCTGAAATAGCTACTGTATTCGTAGCTGTTGGCGCTTTACTGATAAGGGCTAGAGGCACTTTTGATGTAGATTCATTGGCCGCGTAAGACAGCAGGGCCAACCCGCCTGCAAAGAGCGCCAGCAGGGTGCCCCGTGTGACGGAGTGCAAATGTTGGTCAAAGAGTTGTTTCATGGTCAGTGGCCTTGAGTTAGCGTGCCCAGACGAAGAAGCCGACGCCAAAATACGTCACGATCCACAGGCCCAGCAGCCCAATGGCCAGGTTGCCCACCCGGTTCAGTGCCGGGCTGGGGCTGTAGGTGCCCTGGGTCTGGCCGGCTTGCCAGGCGACCGTGAGCAGGTAGCCCAGCACCACCGAGCCCAGCACGCCAAAGGTGGTGAAAAACAGCACGGTGCTGTACCAGTCCATGTTGATGCGGTAGTCCAGCGCGTCGTAGCCGTGGGTGCCGGCCAGCGTCACATAGCGCAGCACTTCGCGCGCCGCGCCCACCACAATCAAGGCCACCGCGCCCATGCCAAACACCGCGTAGCCCCACAG
>CAZLRQ010000153.1:0-1206 GCA_964562035.1 uncultured Rhodoferax sp.
AGCGGCCCTGAATTTGCAGCGGCAAGGTCACGTTGGCCAGCACGGTGCGCCAGGGAAACAGCGCCGGCGCCTGAAACACATAGCCATAGGCCCGGGCCAGCCGGGCTTCATGCGGGGTCACGCCGTTGACCAGCACCTGCCCGGCGCTGATTTTTTCCAGGTCGGCAATCACGCGCATCAGGGTGGTTTTGCCGCAGCCTGAGGGACCGATCAGCGCGACAAATTCGCCCTCGGAAATCTCCAAATCGATATTACTAAGGGCATGCACCGGCGTGTCAGCCGTCTGGTAGATGACGCTGGCGTTGCGCACCGCCACAGCCGGCCGGGCCAAGCCGGGTAAGGGCGCCAGTGGGGCCACGGGAACAGACGACGACGGGTCAGAGTTTTTCATTGGCGCGGGAGAAAGTAAGTTGGGCTGCACCATGAAGGGGCGAACCCAGCGTGAAGCTAACCGATTGGTCAACTTATTCTATCGACGCATGCCAGTTTCATGCCAGCCATCTTGTCAGGGTTTATCCGGGCAGGCTGCGCCTGACATTTATAAGCCAAATAAGGCTCTAGCCCTTATGCAGCAAGGACAAGTAGCTATGCAATTGATAACACCCTGAAGACCCGCAACTCAATCGCCAAAGCAGATGCCCAGGTCGCGCCCGGTCTGCAGCGTGTCGCTGTCCAAGGGCACGCCCTTCATGTGGCCCGCCACTTCTTCCAGCGCCACGTAGTTCACCCCGGTCAAACCGAGCGCCACCATGATGCCGCTCTGCCCCTCGTCCAGGGCGCGCACGGCGGCGGCACCAAAACGCAGCGCGGCCAGGCGGTCAAACGCGGTGGGGCTGCCACCGCGCAGCAAGTGGCCCAGCACCACCACCCGGGTGTCCTTGCCGGTGCGCTCCTGCAGCGCGTGGGCCACGCGCTCGCCAATGCCGCCCAGCCGCTCGGCGTGGCCGGCCTCGGCCGGGGCCAGCACTTCGCGCGTGCCGTGTGCCGGTTGGGCACCCTCGGAGACCACCACCAGCGAGTACAAATGCCCATTGGCATCGCGCGAGCGAATCTTGGCCGCCACCTTTTCCAGGTCAAACGGCACCTCGGGAATCAAGATGGCGTGGGCGTTGCCGGCAATGCCGCAGTGCAGACCAATCCAGCCGGCGTAGCGCCCCATCACCTCCACCACCATCACGCGCTGGTGGCTCTCGGCGGTGCTGTGCA
>CAZLRQ010000153.1:1306-6328 GCA_964562035.1 uncultured Rhodoferax sp.
GGAAAGTGCAGCGGGTCGCCCTTGTTGGTGGTGCCCAAAATAGTGCCACCGCGGTGGCTGATGCCGCGCACGGTGTCACGCGTCAAGCGGGTCACGCCGCCTTGCGGGTAACGCTCGGGAAACAAGATGCCGTTGAACCCGTCATGAATGCCGTAGCACTCCCAGCCCCGGTTGTCGGCGGCAATGGTCACGGCCTGAATGACGGCATTAAGACCAGGGGCGTCGCCACCGCCGGTGTTGACGGCAATGCGCCGGATGGGACTGGACATGAAAACTCCTGCGGAAAATCTAAAACACCAAGCATAGGCGGGAATTCGCCCGCCCTCAACCGGGGGATGACGCGCCCAGGGGCGCCAGTTGCCCCAGCTTGTGCGCCAGCTCAATGGCCGAGTTGACGCCCATTTTTTCGAAGATATTGGCCCGGTGGAACTCCACCGTGCGCGGCGTGATGCCCAGGTGGTCGGCGATGTTTTTGTTGTAGTGCCCGCGAATCAGCTCGTCCAGCACCTCGCGCTCGCGCGGGCTCAGGCTGCTCAGCGCCAGGCGCAGGCGGCGGGCTTCCACGTCGGCGTCGCCCACGGCGCTGGCCACGGCCAGCGCCTGCTCCACGCGGTCGACCAGCTCATTGTCCTGAAACGGTTTTTCCAGAAAGTCCCAGGCGCCGTTTTTGACCGCCGCCACGGCCATGCCCACGTCACCGTTGCCGGTCAAAAACAGCACCGGCCACGGGCAGCCCAGCGCCTTGAGCCGCTCAAAGGTGACCAGCCCTGACAACGGCGCCATGCGCACATCAAGCAGCACCACGGCATGACCCCAGGCCCCTTGCAGGGCACGTGCGCCGTCCAGAAACACACTGCCCCCGTCCCAGGTGGCCGCCCGGTAACCGCGTGAGTCAAACAGCCAGGCCAACCCGTCCCGAATGTCGGGGTCGTCGTCAACGATGTGAATGGCGGCGCGGTGCATGGGGCTCCTCGGGTGGGGGGTTGGCAGGTGAGTCTGAAGCGGCGTCGGCAGACGGGGGGGTGGAGGGCTTGGCCAGCGGCAGCCACACAGCAAAGCGGGCACCGCCCAGGTCGGCATCTTGCCCCACCTCAATGCGCCCGTGGTGGGCCTCCACGATCGAGCGGCAAATGGCCAGCCCCATACCCATGCCACCCTCTTTGTTGCTGACAAAGGCATTGAAGATGTGGGCGCGGTCGTCTTCGCTCACGCCGGGGCCGCTGTCGGCCACCACCAGCGCGGCCATGCCCTGTGCCAACGCCACCGACACGCGCACCTGTGGCAGGCCGCTGCCGCGCGGTGCCCAGTCCAGTGCGTTGCCCGTCAGGTTGTTGACCAGGTGCTCCAGTAGCAAAGCATCGGCTTCGATCCAGACGGGCTCGGGGTGCGGCACCAGGGTGAGTTCGGCCGTTTCGGGCTCGACAGTACCCGCCAGCACCCGGCGCAAAAACGCCATCAAGTCCAGGCGCTGACGCGAGATTTCCCGCCGGCGCGCAAAGGCATTAACGTGCTGGATGATGCCGCCCGCGCGCTCGGCCAGGCGGGCCATGCGGGCCACCACCGGCTCCATCTCGTTCAGGCTGATGTTGCCGCCGCGCAAGCGGTTGAGCAGGCCGTTGGCAAAGCTGCTCAAGGCGCCCAGCGGCTGGTTGAGCTCATGCGCCAGGGTGGACGCCACCTCGCCCACGGCCACCAGGCGGCCAGACGCTTCAAGCTTCTCGTGCTGCAGTGCGGCCATGCGCTGGGCGCGTTTGCGCTCACTGATGTCCAGCACCGAACTCATCCAGCCCAACTGCTTGCCCCGGGCGCTGTTCAGCGGTGCTTCGTGAATCAGCACGTCCAGCAGGTGGCCATCGCGGTGCTGAAACTGCACCTCTACCCCGTTTTGCTGCGTCCCCTTGGACATCAGGCCGTGGTGCACCTCATGCAGCTCATCGGTCTGATCCGCCGGCCAATACGGCAGCGGGGCGGACTGGCCCAGCAGCTCGGCGGCGCTATAGCCCACCATGCGGCAAAAAGCGTCGTTGACATACAAAATGGTGCCGCTTTGGTCCCACGCACGCAGGCCGATGGTGACGGAGTTTTCCATGGCCGTGCGCAAGGCCACCTGGGCTTGCAGCAGCGCCTGCACCTGGTGGCGTTTCAAGAAATCCCGACGCAATGCAAACAGGCTGATCAGCATGCCCAGCAAAAACAACAGGGCCACCAAAAAGAAAATGCGCGGCACGGTGGCGGGCTGCGCACCCAGCGGGTCAACCTCCAGAAACAGGTCGGTACCGGGCAGGTTCATCGAGGCACGGTAGCGGCCGGTTTGCGCTGGCACAACCAAGTCACGGTCAGTGTCGTCAGCGACCAGGCGCACAGCATGGTTTTGCTGAAACCACGCTGGCACCATCTCCCGCGTGGCCCGGTCCATGGACACGGCCGCCAGGTAGTTGCCGGCAAACTGCCCGCGTTCAAAAAAGGGCACCGCCAGCCACACCACGTCGGCCGGCAAACCGGGCTTCACCTCAGCACCCTGACGCATGGGCCCGGCATAGGCGGCGCGGCGCAGACCGCGGGTGATGTTTTGCATGGTGGTCAGCGCCTCGGCATTGGCGGCGTGGGCTGTCCAATCGAGCTGCCAGCGCTCGGGTGCCGTGGTCAGATTACTCACCTGGCCCGCAGCAAGCCAACCATGCGACAGCACCACGCCCGGTGCACGCCACAGCAAGCCCCCTTGCACGGCGCCCTTGCTGCTGCCGCCCGAGCCCAAGACCACCTGGCGAGCCAGCACCACCAGATCGTCCTCAAGACGCCTGAAGTGGAATTGGGCGCTTTGCTCCAGCCACTGCACGTCGGCCGCGCGCCGGCGCTCTTCTTCTTCGGCCTCAAAATTGTTGAGGTAGAGCACCAGTGCCACCACCGAACCCACCAACAACAACAGCAAGCCCAAAAGCCACAGCAACGCGCGCCGGTTGCGTGCGGGCTGGCTGCGCGCGGGCTTTTGCAGCAAGGCAAAGTCCAGCAAAGGGTCAGCAGGGGTGACGGGGGTAATGGGCTTGGGGCTCACGGCAGGGGCATCATTCAACAGGACGTCCTCGCATAATAGCCAGCATGACCGCACCCGCTTTGCCCTCCCCTGCCCGGCGCAGCCCGCTTGCCGGCGGGTCGGCCTGGGTCAACCGACGCAGTTGGTTGCAGGGCGCCAGCGCAGCGCTGCTGGCCACCAGCCCGATGCTGGCGTTCGCAGGCCCGGCGTTGACCCTGCGCTTCTCGCATGTGGTGGCCGACGACACGCCCAAGGGAATGGCGGTGAACCGCTTCAAGGCCCTGGCCGAGGACCGCTCCGGCGGGCGCATCCAGGTGCAAATTTACCCGGGTGGACAGCTCTACGGTGACCACGACGAAATGCAGGCGCTGCAACTGGGCGCGGTGGAAATGCTGGCGCCCTCGCTCTCCAAGTTCGGGCGCATCGGGTTTCCCGAGTTCGAGTTGTTTGACCTGCCGTTTTTGTTCAACCAAGTGGCCGATGTGCGACGCATCACCCACGGACCGCTGGGCCAGCGCTTGCTCAAAAGCCTGAGCCGCCAGGGACTGACCGGGCTGGGTTACTTTGACAACGGCTTCAAGCAGATGAGCGCCAACCGGCCACTGCTGGCGCCCGCTGACTTTGCCGGGCTGCGCATGCGCATTCAGGCCTCGCGGGTGCTGGCCGCCCAGATGCGCGCACTGGGCGCGCAGCCGGTGAGCCTGGCCTTCAGCGAAACCCGCCAGGGGCTGGCCAATGGCGTGGTGGACGGCACCGAAAACCCGGTGTCCAACTTCTGGACCCAGCGCATGCACCAGGTGCAATCCGACCTGAGCCTCACCCAACACGGTTATCTGGGCTATGCGGTGGTAACACACCAGCGCTTCTGGCGCAGCCTGTCTGAGGCAGACCGCGGCCTGCTGACGCAGGCGCTACAAGAGGCGCTGGACTATGGCAACCGGATTGCCGACGTGCAAAATGACAAAGCCCTGGCCGAGTTGCGCCAAGTGGGCACCACCCGGATCCATGTGCTGACACCAGCCCAGCGTGCCCGCTTGCGCCAGGCGGTGGAGCCGGTGCACCAGGCGCTCACGCGCCGCATTGGCAGCACCTGGACAGACGCGATCCGCAGCGCCTTGGCGCAAAGCACAGACGCGTAAAGGTCAGGCGCCCCGGGGGCCCGAGCGGCACAAGCCCGCCATGCGCCCCAGCAAGCGTGCCAGATAGCGGGGCTGCGGCAACAGCAACCGGGGCAACAGCGTCAGCACCGCCAGGCCCAAGGTCTTCCAGCGCAGGCGCTGCGCATGCGCCGCACCAAAGTATTTGCGCTCAAACACCAGCTTGGACTGCGCGTGGTGGTAACCGCGAATGAACTCTGACTTGAGCGGGTTGGGGCCTTTGACCGAACCCCTGGAGAGGTGAGTGATCTCCAGTTCGGGCACCAATATGATTTGTTGTGACGCCAGAAACACGCGCTGGCACAGATCCTCGTCTTCGTAGTAAAGAAAAAAGGTCTCATCGAAAAAGCCAATTTTTTTCATCACTGCCATGTTCAAGAGCATGACGGCGCCGCACACAAAACCCACGCAGCATGCGCCGTCCGCTTTGGGGCCTTTGGAAACCCAATGGGTGGCCGGCCAACGGTAGCTGAGCTCGGGTGTGCCGTTGCGGCGAATCAGGTGCGGCGCGAGGATGGCCGCGTCAGGAAAGCGGGCGGCGGCTTGCCACAAGCCCGCCAAAAAATTGGGGGTGGGCAGGCAGTCCGGATTCAGCAGCAAGGCATACGGCGTGGTAACGGTGGCGAGCGCCCGGTTGTTGGCGGCACCGAAACCCTGATTTTTCTGATTGGTAATCAGCACGGCCTGAGGCAAGACCAAGGGCAACTGCACCTCAAGGTCGTCGTCGCTGGCGTTGTCAACCACCACCACGTGTTTGACGCCCTGCAAGCCTGCCGCCAACGCGGGCAGACAATGGGCGCTGTTGTACGTGACGATCACGACAGTCACTGAATC
>CAZLRQ010000154.1:0-6294 GCA_964562035.1 uncultured Rhodoferax sp.
CCCGTGTGTGCAAAATTGAACGCCACTTACCCGCTTGAAATCAACGCTGTCACGCTCAAGCGCGGCAGCAACAAAGTCTTTGATGCGCTGAGCCTGCACTTGGGCGAGCCGCGCATTGGCTTGATTGGTGACAACGGGGCGGGCAAAAGCAGCCTGTTTCGCATGCTGTGCGGGCTGGACGCACCGCAGTCCGGCACGGTGCTGGTGCGGGGTGTGGACTCGCGTCAGGTCAACGCCCAGCGGCCCGGCCTGGTGGGCATGATGTTTCAGAACCCTGACGACCAGATCATCTTTCCCACCGTGGAAGAAGAGTTGGCGCTGGGCCTGAGCCCGTCCGGTCTCAAGCGGCGCGAGGCCATTGCCAAAGCGCGTGTTTTTCTGGCGGCCCGGGGCTTGGCGCACTGGTCTGAACGCGCCATTGGCAGCCTGAGCCAGGGCCAGCGGCAACATGTGTGCTGGCTGGCCTTGATGATTGCCGCGCCCGAGTTGCTGTTGCTGGACGAGCCGTTTGCCAGCCTGGACCTGCCGGGGCAGGCCCTGCTGAGCCGGGACATGGCCCAAGCCAGTCAGCAGGTGATTGTGTCCACGCACTTGCTGCAACACGTTCGTGACTTTGAGCGCGTGATCTGGCTGGACAAGGGCCGCGTGCGTGCCGACGGCCCGGGCGACAGCGTCTGTGCGGCCTACGAGGCGGACGTGGCTGAACGCCTGGCCGCGCAGGCCCTGTCCTTCAATGATGACCCGGGGCCGGGCATCGCTGCCAGCCAACCCAAGTAAAAGAAGTCATCAGAAGACATTAATAGGAGTTGCTTTGGGAAGCCTTTACAGCGAACACCTGACCTGGTTGCACCGGGTGCCGGCGGCCATCAAGTTGCTGTTTTTTGCCGTGCTGGGCACCGTGCAGTTTTTGCTGCAGGGCCACACTGCGCTCATCGTCAGCGCGCTGGCCTGTGGCCTGATGTTTGCCTCGCTGGGGCGGGCCACTTTGCCGGCCCGCAAACTGCTGGCGTCGGTGCTGCTGGCGGCGCTGTTGATCATGGCGTTTCACACTTATCTGCAACAACCCTGGGTGGGCCTGGCCAGCGCGCTGCGGTTGTCCAGCGCCGCCTTGCTGGGCATTGCGCTGACCTTGACCACCCGCACCCGGGATTTGCTGGACGTGTTTGAGCGGTTGCTGTCGCCTCTGCAGCGCGTGGGCATTCGCACCGAGCGGCTGTCCCTGCAACTGGCCATGATGCTGCGCTTTACCGAGCACTTTTTTGTGGTGTGGAAGCGTCTGGACGATGCGCACCGCATCCGGACTGGCAAAGCCGGCGGGCTGCGGCTGTTGGCGCCGCTGACCATCAAGATGCTGATGTCCGCCCGAAAGGCAGCAGATACACTCGAACTTCGTCTCGGCGAATGACCCCGCGCAGGGGCCGCCCCTATTTTTCAGAGTAGTTTTTCACCATGAAATCATCCCAATCTCTAGCGCTCGTTTCCCTGTTTGCCGCCCTGATGGCGGTCTTGGGCCTGATTCCCAAAATTGACTTGCCGTTGGGCGTGCCCATCACGCTGCAGACCCTGGGCGTCATGCTGGCCGGTTGCCTGCTGGGCCCCAAGCGCGGGCTGCAGGCCCTGCTGCTGTTTTTGGCGGCGGTGGCCTTGGGGCTGCCTTTGTTGTCCGGTGGTCGGGGTGGCTTGGGTGTTTTTGTGGCGCCTTCTGCCGGCTACCTGATTGGCTGGCCTGTTGGCGCGTTTGTCACGGGTTGGGTCATGTCCATGCTGCCCAACGCCACGCCCCGGGGCACGGCCGTCAGTGCCTTCGTGGCGTCCAGCCTGGGTGGCTTGCTCACTGTGCATGCGTTTGGCGTGGCGGGTTTGGTCAAGCTGGCCAACCTGTCGTGGACGCAGGCATTTTTCGGCACCCTGGTCTTTGTGCCGGGCGACTTGATTAAGTGCGCCCTGTGCGCCATGGTGGTTCACACCGTGGCGCGCGGCCTGCCGGACTGGCGCTTTGGTGGCCGCGCCCTGTAATGCACCCGGGTCAGCGCACTGACCTGGTCCACGCGCCGCTGGCCGACTGGGCGCAGTCCCGGGCTGACACCATCGCCATCCAGCATGGCCAACAAACCCTCACCTTTGCCCAACTGCATGACCGGGTGACTCAGCGCGCCAGCACCCTGCGCCAAGCGCAGGCCCCGGCCACCGTACTCGTCAACCAGAGCGTGCCCATTTCTGAGAGGCTGGTTGATTTTTTGGGCATCATCGCCAGCGGCCGCTGCGCCGCGGTGGGTGACGCCGACTGGCCGCCCCCGGTCCGCCAAGTGGTGCTGGCAGCCCTGCCGCAAACGGCGGTTGACCTGCCCGCGCCCCAGCCCACATCGGCTTTTTATGTGGGCTACACCTCCGGCAGCACCGGCACCCCCAAAGGTTTTGCACGCCACCACCAGTCGTGGACCAGCAGCTTTCGGGCCTGCCTGGAGGCGTTTGGGCCGCAGGCCGGCGGCCGCATTCTGGCCCCCGGCAACGACTCGCATTCGCTGTTTTTGTTTGGCATGCTGCTCGGCTTGTGGAGTGGTGCCGGCGTGGTGGTGCAAACCCGTTTTTCAGCGGCGGCCGTGTTGGACACCCTGCGCAGCGGGCACACCCCGTGCCTGGTGGCCGTGCCCAGCCAACTCATGCTGATGCTGGAGGTGGCCAAACACCGGCGCCTGGCCCCGATTGAAGGGGTGCGCCTCATCATGGTCAGCGGCTCGCGCTGGATTCGCGCCCGCACTCCTGAGTTGCGCGCCCTTTTTCCGGGCGCCCGCATCATCGAGTTTTATGGCGCGTCCGAGACCAGCTTTATCGCCTGGATGGACTCCGATGAGCGCACCCCCGCGTCCGTGGTGGGCCGGCCGTTTCACAACGTAGAAATCCAAATTCGGGACCCCGACAGCGACGGCGTGGGCCTGATTTATGTGCGCAGCCCCATGCTGTTCACCGACTACGTGGGCGGTGCCATGGACGACACCGCCGCCCTGCGCGACGGCGACTGGCTCTGCGTGCGCGACCTGGGCTACCTGAACGCGCAGGGCCAACTGTGCCTGGCCGGCCGCCAAAACCGCATGCTGGTCACCAAAGGTAAAAACCTCTTTCCTGAAGAGTTGGAGACCGTGCTGGCGGCGCACCCGGCGGTAGCCCAAGTGTCGGTGCACGGTGTGATTGATGCGCTGCGTGGCCTGCAAGTGGTGGCCATTCTCCAAATGAAACCTGACCTGGCCGCACTAGGCCTACCGTTGCCCACGCCCTTGCAGCTAAGCGCCTGGTGCCGCCAAAGCCTGGAGGCCTACAAGTCGCCCCGGCAGTACTTTGTGTGCCCCAACTGGCCGCTGACCGCCAGTGGCAAAACCGACCACCGCGCACTGGCGCAAACCCTGCAGCACTTTTCTGACGGCACCGCCTCTGCCGACATGCCATGCCTGACCCCACTGCGCTGATTGCCGCCTGGGCGCGCAGCGCCGTTGCCCCCCACGGTGGTGCGTTCAACACCCTGCAGCCGCACGACATTGCCGCGCCGGTGGTGCAGGCCTTGCTGGCGCGCTCGGGGCTCAAGCCGCAGGCCGTGGACGCCGTGGTGCTGGGCAACGCCCTGGGCGCAGGCGGCAACCCGGCGCGCATGCTGGCCCTGGCCGCCGGCCTGCCAGAGCGCTGCGCCGCGTTCTCGGTGGACACCCAGTGCTGCGCCGGGCTGGACGCGGTATCCATGGCCGTCGGGCTGCTGGCCTCCGGCCAGGCGTCGGTCGTGATTGCCGGCGGGGTAGAGGCCTGGAGCCGCGCGCCCATCCGCCAGGTGCGCCCGCTGCGGGCAGGCGAGCCCGCTATGGCCTACGAGAGGCCCGCCTTCGCCCCCGACCCCGCGCGTGACCCGGACCTGCTGGTGTCTGCCGCGCTGTATGCACAGCAACACGGCTTCAGCCGCGCGCAACAAGACGCCTACGCCGTGCTCAGCCACCAACGCGCCATGGCGCATGCCGCGTTGGTGGGCCATGAAATCATTGCCATCAACGGTTTGAGCCAAGACGCCTACCCCCGCGCCATCGACCTGGCGCGCGCTGCCCGCATGCCCATTGCGGTCAAACAGGCGCCGCTGGCGTGCGCCGTCAGCACGCTGGCCATCTCGGCCAAGGCCGATGGTGCGGCGCTGGTGCTGCTGGCCACCCCGCAAGCCTGCCAGGATTTGGGGCTGACGCCGCAGGCCGCGTGGGTCACCTCGGCCAGCGTGGGTGTCGATTCAGTCACCCCCCTGATTGCCGCTGAAAAAGCGGCACTGGCCGCCTTGGCGCGTGCCCATCTGCTCTCGGCCAGCAGCCTGCAAGTGATTGAATTGCACGATGCCTTTGCTGTGCAGGGCTTGAGCTTTTGCCAGGCCCTGGGCCTGGACCCCGCCCGCATCAACCGGCGTGGCGGTGGCCTGGCGCGCGGCCACCCCATTGGCGCATCAGGGGCCATTGCGCTGGTGCGCTTGTTGTCAGATTTACGGCGCGATGAAGCCACCGGCGCGCGCGGCCTGGTGGCCGTGGCCGGGGCCGGCGGCATTGGTGCCGCCGCCATTGTTCAGCGGCTTTAAACGATTCCGTTTCCAAATCATTCGTGTCTAGGCGCGAAGCCGCAGGCAGTGCTTCAGCACGACAAGGCAAAGCAACGACGACAGGGATGATTTAGAAGCGGAATCAGGTGATGACGCGAAAGTAGTCGTTTAGCTCGCAGCGCGTGGTGCTGGTGCGGTTCACGGGGGCCGCCGCATCCGCGTAGCCCAGAGCCAGCCCGCACACAATGGCGCAGTCCGCGTCCAGCTGCAGGCTGCGCCGCACCAGGTTGGGGTAGGTGGCCAGTGCCCCAATGGCACAAGTGGCCAGCCCGTGCGACTGGGCTGCCATCATCAACCCATAAAGGGCCATGCCCAAATCCAGGTAGCCCCCGCTGCCAAAATCGCGCCCAATGGTGACGACCAAGGCCACCGGCGCATCAAAGAACCTGAAGTTGCGCTCAAACTGGCCGTCTCGCCCCGCCCGGTCGCTGCGCGCAATGCCCAGGGCCCCGTAAAGCGCCTGGGCCGAGGCCGCCTGACGGCGCTTCAGCGTCATCGGCATGGGCTCGGGGAAATAGGTGTAGTCCTCGGTCTCTTGCTGGCCGTTGCGCCAGGCGTCTATCAAGTGGCTGGACAGTCGTTCTCTGGCCGCGCCCTGCACCTTTAAGAAGGCGCCCGGCTGCAAGTTGGAGCCGCTGGGCGCCTGGCGGGCACTGGTGACCACCGCTTGCAGCAGGCTGTCGGGCACCGGTGTGGGCAGATAAGCGCGCACCGATTGCCGCGCCATGACCAACCGGGAAAATACGTCTGAAGCGCTGGGCGTCACAATTTGCCTGTCAAAAATGAAGTCGCAATTATCTGCCCAGCCCCGTCCACTATGCCCATCAACATCACCCACCTGAAAGCCCGCCGCTTTGACGCCGTGCGCCAGCGTTACACGGCGCGCGACACGGTTCTGTACGCCCTGGGCATCGGCATGGGCGCAGACATGGGCACAGGCACTGACCCGCAAGACCCGGCCCAACTGCGCTACCTGCTGGAGCCCGACCTGCGCGCCATGCCCACCCTGGCGCTGGTGCTGGGCAGCCCCGGCTTCTGGATGCAGTCGCCCGACACCGGGCTGGACTGGAAAAATATTGTGCACCTCGACCAGGAACTCACGCTGCACCAGCCCCTGCCCGCCAGTGGCGAGGTGGTGGGCCAAACCACCCTTGAGGCCGTGGTGGACAAACGCGCCAGCGGGGCGCTGCTCTACACCCGGTGCGACCTGTTTGACGCCGCCACCTCGGCCCCCCTGGCCACCTCGCGGTCGGGCAACCTGTGCCGCAGCGACGGCCATTTTGGCGGCGCAGACACCATCGACTGGCCGGTGCACAAGCTGCCCAACAGCCCGCCACACCACACCTGCGACCTGCCCAGCACCGCGCAAGCCGCGCTCATTTACCGCCTGAGCGGCGACCACAACCCCCTGCATGTGGACATCCGGCAGGCGCAAGAGGCCGGCTTTGAACGCCCGATTTTTCATGGCCTGGGCACCTTTGGCATGGCCGGCCACGCCGCCCTGCGCGTGCTGTGCGGCTATGAGCCGCATCGCTTGACACAAATACGCGCCCGGTTTGTGGCGCCGTTTTATCCGGGCGAGACCTTGCGCACCTCGTTCTGGGTTTACGGTACCGGCACAGCCGGCTTTCAGTGCCATGCCGTGCAGCGCGGCGTCATGGTCATCAACCACGGGTGGGTGG
>CAZLRQ010000155.1:0-6240 GCA_964562035.1 uncultured Rhodoferax sp.
CAGAAGTTTGCGCTGGACCAGCACGCCATCGTGAGCATCACCGACCTGGACGGCAAGATCACTTATGCCAACCAGCTATTTTGCGAAGTCAGCGGCTACGCATACCACGAGCTGATTGGCCAGAACCACCGCATCATCAACTCCGGACTGCATCCGGCCGCATTTTTTGAGTCACTTTGGGACACCGTGGCGCGCGGCGAGGTCTGGAACGGCGAGGTCAGAAACCGCCGCAAGGACGGCACGTACTACTGGGTAGCCGCCACGATTCTGCCCTTGATGGGGACCGACGGCCTGCCGCAGCAGTACATCGGTATTCGCACCGACATCACCGCCAACAAGGCGCTGGAGCACTCGCTGCAAGAGGCCAAAACCACCGCCGAGATCGCCACGGTGGCCAAGAGCCAGTTTCTGGCCAATATGAGCCATGAGATTCGCACCCCCATGAATGCCATCCTGGGCATGCTCAAGCTGCTGCAAAACACCGAACTCACACCACGTCAGCTGGACTACACCAGCAAGACCGAAGGTGCAGCCAAATCACTGCTTGGCTTGCTCAATGACATTCTGGATTTTTCCAAGATTGACGCGGGCAAAATGACGCTGGACCTACAGCCCTTTCGCATCGACCGCCTGATGCGGGACTTGTCGGTCATCTTGTCTGCCAATGTGGACCAGAAACCAGTCGAGGTGCTGTTTGACATCGACCCGGCCACGCCCAAAGTGGCGCTGGGCGACTCCATGCGCTTGCAGCAGGTGTTGATCAACCTGGCTGGTAACGCCATCAAGTTCACCGCACAGGGCGAGGTGGTGGTTCAAATCCGGGTGCTGGCGCAGACCGAAGCAGGTACCACGCTGCGCTTTGCGGTCAGCGACAGCGGTATTGGCATTGCCCCGGAAAACCAGCAGCATATTTTTGACGGCTTTTCTCAGGCCGAAGCCTCCACCACGCGGCGCTTTGGCGGCACGGGGCTGGGCCTTTCGATTTGCAAACGCCTGGTGGAGATGATGGGCGGCACGCTGGCCGTTGACAGCCGGCCAGGGCTGGGCAGCACTTTTTACTTCACGTTGACTTTGGCGGCTGCGCAGGCGCTACCGGTTGACCTGATGGAACCCGACCACACACCCGCGCGGCTGACCAGCCCGCTGCGCGTGCTGGTCATTGACGACAACGCCCACGCCCGCGACGTCATGGCCGCCATGGCCCGGTCCTGGGGCTGGCAGGTGGATGTGGCCGGCGACGGCCCCCAGGCCATTGCACTGGTGAGTGCCTGCGCACAAGCCGACCAACCGGGGTACCAGGCCATTTTTGTGGACTGGCAAATGCCTGGCATGGACGGCTGGGAAACCTGCCTGCGCATCCGCCAGATCATGTTCGCCCAAACCATGCCGCTGATCGTCATGGTGACCGCTTACGGTCGCGAAATGCTCTCGCTGCGCACGCCGCAAGAGTTGTCGCAGGTCAATGGATTTTTGGTCAAGCCCATCACGGCATCCATGCTGTTTGACGCGGTGGCCGATGCGCGCGCCGAACAACGCCCGGCGCTGGTGCCACCAGTGGCCTTGAGCACCAACACCCAAAAACTGGCCGGCATGCGCCTGCTGGTGGTGGAAGACAACCTGATCAACCAGCAAGTCGCGCAAGAACTGCTCAGCTCACAAGGCGCGCTGGTCACGTTGGCCGCCAACGGCCAGCTCGGCGTGGAAGCCGTAGCCCACGCCAAACCCATGTTTGATGCCGTGCTGATGGACTTGCAAATGCCGGTGATGGACGGCTACAGCGCCACTCGCAAAATCCGCACCGAACTCGGCCTGACCGCGCTGCCCATCGTTGCCATGACCGCCAATGCCATGGCCAGTGACCGCGACGCCTGTCTGGCCGCCGGCATGTCCGAGCACGTGGGCAAGCCCTTTGACCTCAAGCATTTGACAGAAGTTTTGCGCAAGCTAACCCAAGGCCAGACGACTGCAGCCAATGCCCCAGGCCATGAGGCGCCTCTCATGCCCGAACCACAGGCGGCGGTGGACGCCGATGTAGACGCCGCACTGGAGCGACTGGGCCACAACACCGGCCTGTATGCCAGCATACTGACGTCCTACCTGGAAGAAATTGCCACGCTGCCCGACCAACTGGACAGCAGCCTTCTCGCTGGCGACCTGACGGGCGCGACCCGTCTGCTGCACACCCTCAAAGGACTCTCGGCCACGGTAGGTGCCAGCGAACTGGCCCAAGTGGCCAGACAACTTGAGAGTGTCCTGAAAACGGCAGATGCCAGCCTGGCCCACGACACACTGCGCGCCACCCTGCGCAAAGCCGTGCGGCGTGCCGAACACACCATGGGCGAGATTGCAGCCCGGTTTGCCGAGCCCCCCATACCCCTCTACCCGGGCGCATCCCCGGACCATGCCGCGCTGCGACCCGACCTGATCCAGCTGCGCGAGTTGCTCAACAACTCTGATCTGCGCGCCATTGAGATGCACACCCGGCTGCGCCACGCACTGGGGCAAAGCGCACCGCTGGCACTGCAAGAGCTCGACAGCGCCATGGCTGCTTTTGACTTCACCCGGGGTGTGGTCTGCTGCGACCAGATGCTCAAGCAACTCGACGCCGCCGTGCTCTGAGCGGGCACGCCAGTTAAAATATATGCCAAATAAGGCTCTAGCCCTTATGCAGCATGCCTCAATAGCTACTTTTTACATAGCACTCAAGCCCGCGAGTCAAATTGCAAAATGGCCCGTGCCATGGCTTCGAGTGGCAAGGTCTCATCCACCGCCTGCAGCTTGATCGCCTCTTTGGGCATGCCGAACACCACGCAGGTGGCCTCGTTCTGCGCCAGGGTGCGGGCGCCACCGTCGTGCAGCACCTTCATGCCACGGGCGCCATCGTCGCCCATGCCGGTCAGGATGATGCCCAAAATGTCCCGCCCGGCACACTCGGCGGCCGACTTGAACAGCACATCCACCGAAGGCTTGTGCCGGTTCACAGGCGGGCCATCCACCACGTGCACAAAATACTGGCCGGCCGCCTTGCGCAACTGCATGTGCAGACCACCAGGCGCAATCAGCACCACGCCCCGCTCCAGACGGTCCCCGTCTTTGGCCTCGCGCACATTCATGGCGCAAATGCCGTTGAGCCGCTGCGCGTACATGGCGGTGAACTTCTCGGGCATGTGCTGGGTGATGGCAATGCCGGGGGCGTCTGCGGGCAAACTCATCAGCACTTGCTCGATCGCCTGGGTGCCGCCCGTCGAGCTGCCAATCACCACCGGCTTGTTCATGGCAAAAGCATGCACACCGCTCAGCACCGCGGCATGCGGCACGCCAGGGCGCGGCGCCGCGCCGGCCGCCGTGCTGACCACCGAGGCGACGCGCTGCCGCGGCTTGGCCAAGGCCGCCGCTTTCAGGGTCTGAATCATCTCGCGCCGGGAGTCTTCCAGGTACTGCTTGAGACCGAGCTTTGGCTTGCCCAGGACCGCCACGGCACCAGCGGCCAGCGCATCCAGCGCCACCTTGCTGCCTTCAGTCGACAACGTGGAGCAAATCACCGTGGGAATGGGTGTGCCCGACATGATCTGGCGCAAGAATGTCAGGCCGTCCATGCCCGGCATTTCAATGTCCAGCAGCAGCACATCAGGGCGATTTTTCTGGATCGCCACCATCGCAATCATCGGGTTGGGGGCACTGCCCATCAACTCAATGTCAGGTTGGCCAGCCAGCATGTGCTGCAGGGCTTGCCGCACCACGGCGGAATCATCGACCACATAAACTTTAACGACCATCAGGGATTTCCACTTTCAGCGAATACAACTTCAACCACGGGCTCGGTCGGGCCCACCGTCCAGGACACTTTGCGGTAGCCGTTGCCCCCCAGGCACTGGTTGACCACCGCAATATGGTGCTGCTGCAATTGGTGCAACACCCAGGTCGCGTTATTGCGACCCACGTGGTTCACATTGAACAGCTTGGGGAACATATTGCCACCACCAAACACATAAGCCTCGCACAGGCGCGGCGTCACACCCAAGTGCTGCAAGCGGCGAAACATCTCCTCCATGGCGCACAAACCGTAGGCGGTGTTGTGCCGGTTGGCCTCGTTGGGCTGCCCCACATGCACGATGTGACACATGGCCGCCACCGTGCGCCGCGGGTCGGCAAGGATCACCGCCACGCACGAACCCAACAGGGTTTTGAGGTGCTCTCCGGCGTGGCCTACGGCCACATCGCCGGGCATCAGGTCGTACACCCCGGCTGCATTTTTGCGCAAGGTCCGAAGGGAGCGGTGATGTGACTTAGGCACGGATCAGGGCGCTCACTCGGGCTTTCTGAAAGCGCCGGGCTGCACGGTCTGCAGAGGCGTGTCGCACGGCACGCGGCCCTCGGCTGTGCCCAAAAAAAACAGCCCGCCCGGCTTCAGGGTGGCGAGCACCCGGTCAACCACCGCGCGCTTGGTGGGCGGGTCAAAATAAATCAGCACATTGCGCAAAAAAACCACGTCAAACGGGCCCAAACCGCTGAACGGCTTGCACAAGTTGAGTTGTCCAAACTGCACTTTCTGGCGCAGTTTGTCCTGCATCATCGACTGCCCCTCGGCGTCCCCGTCGCCCCGAAGACAGTAGCGTTTGAGCCGCTCGGGCGACACGGCCCGCAACCGGTCTTGCGGGTACACCGCCTCTTTGGCACTCAGCAGCACCCGGTGGCTGATGTCTGTGGCCAGAATCGACCAGTCCGAACCAATGCGCCCCGAGGTTTGAAGGTCTGACAACAGCATGGCCGTGCTGTAGGCCTCGTCACCAAACGACGACGCGGCACTCCAGATGGCCAGCGGTGCCTTGCTTCGGCGGGTGGTCAGTTCGCGCTCCAACAGCTCGTAATGCTTGGGTTCACGAAAAAAATAGGTTTCGTTGGTGGTCAGCAGGTCCACCGCCATCTGGAACTCGGCCGCCTGCGATTCGTCCTGCAGGATAGTGATGTACTCGGCAAACCCGTCCAGCCCCAGACGCTGAATGCGCGGTGACAGGCGCGAATGAATCAGCGATTTTTTGGAGTCGTTGTAGGACAGTCCCACGGCCTCGTACATGAGGTCGCACACCGTCTTGAACTCACGGTCACTGAACAATATCGTTGCCATGGCGTTCCATCAAAAGGGGGCAGTTTGGGAGCAGGCCACCCGCCTTAAGCCGGCAACACCTTGCGGATGGTAGCGGCCAATTCGCGCGGGGCAAACTTCGCCACATAGGCATCGGCGCCCACGCTCTTGACATGGTTTTCGTTGGTGGCGCCTGTCAGTGAGGAGTGAATGATCACGGGAATCGACTTGAATTTGGGGTTGTTCTTGATGAGCCGGGTGAGGGTGAAACCGTCCATCTCCGGCATTTCCAGGTCGGTCAGCACCACCGCGATCTTGTCCCGTACGGTCTGACCCTGTGCTTCGGCGGCGGCGGCAATCTCTTGCAGACGCTCCCAGGCCTCTTTGCCTGTCTTGGTCATGATGAACGGCACCCCCATGGCCTTGAGTCCCAGCTCAATCACCGACCGGGCCACCGACGAGTCGTCGGCCACCAGAATCACCGAATCGCCGGGCAAGACCATGGCTGGGCCCACCACTTCACGGGTGATTTCTTCCTGCGTGGTGGGCATGACGTTGCGCAGAATTTGCTCCACGTCCAGCACCTGGGCCAAACGGGTGTTGGCCGTGGCACCGTCCAGCCGGGCAATACCGGTGATGAGGGCGCCCGCATGGCTGCCCTCGGCCGGCAACACCTGGTCCCACTCCAGGCGCACGATCTCATTCACGTCTTCCACCGCAAACGCCTGAACGGTGCGGCCAAACTCAGTCACCATCAAAATGCTCAGACCCTTCTTGGGCTGACACCCAATCACGGCCGGCAGGTTAATGACCGGGATGATCTGGCCCCGGATATTGGCCACGCCCATCAAATGCTCATGCGCGTTGGCCAAAGCGGTGATGGGTGGCATGACCAGCACTTCACGCACTTTGAAAACATTGATACCAAACAACTCGCGCTGCCCGGTGCTGGGGGCCTCGCCCAAACGAAACAGCAGCAACTCAAACTTGTTGTTGCCCGCAAGCTTGCTGCGTTCGTCAATTTCCTGTTGGGCTGTTCTCATGAATGAGGGGGTCTCGCGGCTGAATTAGTAGGAACTGAAATGGGGCAGTGCGCGGCGGCCTGCTTTGGCGTGCCGGTCAGGCACGGGCGGCGCCTCGTCCCCAATGTTGAAAAA
>CAZLRQ010000156.1:0-6234 GCA_964562035.1 uncultured Rhodoferax sp.
GGTGTGGGCTCATGGCAGTTTGATCTCCGTGTCGCGGGCAAAGGGCCATTTGCGGTTGACCTCGTCCACCAGTTGGCCCACTTTGCGCAGGCTGGCCTCCACCTCGGCGCGCAGGGCGCCCAGGTCGGTGGTGGCCACCCGGGCGTTGGCGCCCACGGCTTGCGCTTCCACCAGCACGGCGTCGACTTTAAGCAAGCTGGCGCGCACCTCGGTCAGCAGCGCGGTGAGCTGCTGGACGGCAGCCTGGCCGCCGTCCACCGTGGCCTGGGTGCTGTCCATCAGGCCTTTGGCGCCAAAAATGCGCTGGTCGGCCTTGGCCAGCAGGGTGTTGGTGTGGTCCAGCGTGGCGATGATTTTCTTGGCGTTGTCTTCGCTGCCCAGCACGCCGGCCAGCAGGCCGTAGCGGCCGGTCAGGCGCTCGCTCACGGTTTGCAAATTGCCCAGGCTGGTGTTGAGGCTGGACTCCGAGCCGGTCATGCGCTCCAGGTTTTCCAGCAGGGCGCGGGCCGAGGCCACGATGCGCGGAATCTCGGCGTTGGTGTCGCCGCGCAGCACGGTGCGTTCGGCGCCCGGGGGCAGCGGCGGGTCGGTCAGAATGCCGCTGAAGGCGCGAATGCGCGTCTCGCCCACCATGCCGCGCTCCATGGTGAAGATGCTGGAGG
Organism: uncultured Rhodoferax sp.; assembly: GCA_964562035.1. Taxonomy (GTDB): domain Bacteria; phylum Pseudomonadota; class Gammaproteobacteria; order Burkholderiales; family Burkholderiaceae_C; genus Rhodoferax. Next base: position 663 of record CAZLRQ010000156.1, read on the forward strand.
TGCGCAGCCAGCGCGCGTCTTTGCGCGGCACGTCAATCACCATGCGCGCCTTGCCGTCCTCACTCAGCTCGATGCGGCTTACGCGCCCAATCGGAAAACCCGAAAACGTCAGGTCCATGCCGACGATGACGCCCTCCGAGTCGTCGGCCACCAGCACCAGTTCTTGCGTGCTCTCAAACACGCCGCGCGCGTACATCACGTACAGCAAAAAGCCCAGCACCAAGCCGCTGACCACGATCAGCAGCAGGATGGCTTTGCGCTCCACGCGGGCAATGGCACTGGGGGAGTCAGGCGACGGGGAGTCTTGCGGAGTCATGCGGGGCAAGGCCTTTCAGATGTATTTGATGGCCAGCGAGCCGGCCTCGATCCAGAACAGCACCAGAAACAGGCGCACCGCGCCCGGCTGCAGGCTGCTGATGGGCACGCGCTGGGCCGCCACCTCCAGGCTGGCGGCCATCGGCACCACGGCCACGGCCAGGCTGAAGAAGAAGGTTTTGAGGGCAAAGCCCAGCGTGACCGACAAGTCAAACACCTGACCCACCGTGCGCGTGTAGCCCGGCAAGCCCCAGGGCGACAGGCCGTACACCGTCACATAGGCCAGCACCAGCGCAATCACGCTGCTCACCATGGCCAGCGTCAGCACGGCAAACGCGCTGGCCAGCACCCGCGGCACCAGTTCCAGGCGCAGGTGCTCCAGGCTCAGGTGGGGTGTGGGGCCGGCGGCGGCGGTGAACAGTGCGGCGCCGGCGTTGAACGCCAGCCCGGCCCGCAGCGCCACAAACATGGCGGCTGAGAGCGGAATCAACTCCAGCACCAGCACCCGCACCACCATTTGCAGCGCGTACTGCGACAAGCCGTAGCTGATGGCCGTGACCACCACCACCCGAATCAGCACCAGGCTGAGCAACGCCGCCATGGCCGTGAACCAGGGCAACACCTCCCAGGTGCTGGTGTAAATGTGCCGCGAGGTGGTGGCGCGGTGCGTCTTGTTGTAGGTGGAGGGCGACAGCGCCATGACCAGCACCACCGCACCGAAGTGAACCATGTGCCACCAACTGACTACTCTGCGCCGCAAGGCCTGGCCCCAGGTGCCGGTGTTCAGGAGCAAAAAAGGGGCGGATGGCATGGCCGGATGATAACGACGCGCCTTGTCGCTGTGATGGACATGACGCAAGCCCGTCAAATCACTATACTGGTTATCCATACAGTTATTTTGAGTTGCCTTGCGCCCCTGGGCGTTGCTTTGCCATGCTGTCCCGCTCTCTATCCCGTTCCTCTTTAAGCCGTGTAGACGACTTCGGTGATGCCGTTTGGCATGCCGATGCACTGGCCCGCGTCACGGGTGCCACCGTGGCCAGCGGCCACGCCGTGCTGGACGCCCAGTTGCCCGGTGGCGGCTGGCCGGTGGGCGGCCTGAGTGAGGTCTTGCAGGCGCAAAGCGGCCAGCACGAGTGGCGCTTGCTGCTGCCCGCCTTGACGCAACCCGATGGGCGCGGCCGCACCCACGCCCCGGTGGTGCTGGTGGGCGCACCGCACCTGCCGTTTGGCCCGGGGCTGCAAGCGCAGGGCCTGGACGCGCGGCGCCTGCTGTGCGTGAACGCGGCCACACCGGTAGAGCGGCTGTGGGCCGCCGAGCAGGCGCTGCGCTGTGCCGAGGTGTCCGCCGTGTTGGCCTGGTTGCCCCAAGTGCGCGCTGACGCCCTGCGGCGCTTGCAAATCGCTGCGCTTTCACACCAAAAGTTACTCTTTGTCATGCGCCCGGCGCAGGCGCAAGCTGACGCATCGCCCGCGGTGCTGCGTTTGCTCATCAGCAGTGCGTCGGCGGCCGACGGGGTTGGGGCCGATGCCTTGCAGGTGCAGGTGCTCAAACGGCGCGGCCCGCCGCTGGCCCAGACGCTGCTGCTGATGGCGCGACCCGCCCGGCTGGCGGTGTTGCTGGCGCTGGCGCTCCAACAAAAGGAGGCCGTCCATGCACTGGATTGCGCTGCGCACGTCGCCTGAGTCGGCGCACGCGCCGTTGCCGCCGCCCACGACGGATGCTGGCGGTGGCGGCGCCAGTGACCACACCTTGGCCGATGCCCTGACCGCGCTGGGCTGGTGGGCCCTGCAGTACACGCCCAAGGTGGCGCGGCTGGCCCAGGCGGTGGTGCTGGAGGTCTCGGCCAGCGAGCGCCTGTGGGGCGGGGTGAAGCCGCTGCTGCGCCACATTTATACGTCAAATAAGCCTGTAGCCCTTGTCCAGTATGCGCGAGGTGCTACGTCTTTAGTAGCTATGGCGCGGTTGCATGATCCTTGTCTCAAACACACCGCGCCCGATGACCTGCCGCTGCACACCCTGGCTGCTGCCCAGCCCCACCTGGCCACGCTGGCGCGCATGGGTTGCACCCGCTGGGGCGACTTGCGCGCTTTGCCGCGTGGCGGGGTGGCGCGGCGTTTTGGCGCACCGGTGCTGGCGGCGCTGGACCAGGCGTATGGTTTGCAGCCCGAGCTGTACCCCTGGCTGGTGCTGCCCGAGGTGTTTGAGGCCACGCTGGAGTTGTCGGCCCAGGTGGAGAGCGCGCCCGCCTTGCTGTTTGGCGCCAGCCGGCTGCTGCGCCAACTGCAGGTGTGGCTGCAACTGCGCCACCGCGGCGTGCTGGCCATTGAATTGCGCTGGTTGCTGGACGCCCGGCGCCACACCGCTAGCCACGGCCAGCAGGTGGTGCGCACCGCCGTGCCCACCAGCGACATGAGCCACCTGCAGCGCCTGCTGGCCGAGCACCTGGCGCGTGTGACCCTGCCCGCGCCCGTGCTGTACCTGCGCTTGCGCACCCTTGAAACGCAGGCTTTGCGCACCCCGAGCACCAGCCTGCTGCCCGACGAGCAGCCCACGGGCGACAGCCTGGTGGAGCTGCTGGAGCGCCTGAGTGCCCGCCTGGGGCCGCAGAACGTGCTGCAGGTACAAGCCTGCGCCGACCACCGGCCCGAGTTCATGCAGCACTGGCAGCCCGCCATGGGTGCTAACAAATCAATAGCTGTCAGCCCTTACGCAGAAAGGGCTGGAGGCCTAAAAGGCATAAAAAATGTCAAAGGCCTCCATTTCTCCGAGGGCCAGCATGCCAACGCCCTGGCCCCCACCTGGCTGCTGGCCGAGCCGCTCAAGCTGGCCTGCAACCACTTTGGTCCGCTGGCGCCCGCGCCTTTTCCTGCGAGCCCCTTGCGCCTGCTGGCCGGGCCGCAGCGCCTGGAGGCCGCCGGGTGGGGCGGCACCCCTGGTGCCCTGCGCGACTACTTTTTGGCGCGCGGCCAGCACACCGGCCTGCTGTGGATTTACCGCGAACGGCTTGGCACCGCCCCTCATTCACAGGGGGTGGATGCGCCCAGCCCTGCCCACCCCGCGCGCCATGACTGGTATTGGCATGGCCTGTTTGCCTGAGCATGGTGGCCCCGCCTGACCCCAGCCTGCGTGCCGCGCTGCCTGGGGCGACTCAGCCGACGCAAGCGGCTCCCCCCGCTTACGCCGAGCTGCATTGCCTGAGCAATTTCAGCTTCCAGCGCGGCGCCTCACACCCTGAAGAACTGGTGGCGCGCGCCGCAGCGCTGGGCTACACCGCGCTGGCCCTGACCGACGAATGTTCGGTGGCGGGTGTGGTGCGAGCCCACATGGAGGCCAAAAAACGGGGCATCCAACTGCTGCTGGGCGCCGAATTTGCGCTGCCCGACGGCAGCCAACTCGTCGCCCTGGCCAACAACCTGACCGGCTGGGGCAACCTGTGCGAGTTCATCACCCAGGCGCGCACCCGCGCGGTCAAGGGCACTTACACGGTGTCGCGCCTGGAGAGCGACTGGGCTTTGCTGGCCGAGTGCGAGGTCTTGCTGGTGCCGCAGAAGACTATGCTTTTTGAAGCACTCTGCGCATACTGCCTATGGGCTAGAGGCCTGTTTGGCATCAAAACCTGGCTCACCCAGACTGTTCAGCACGGCCCCGATGACGCGCTGTGGCAACACGCGCTCTCAAACGCCTCACGCCTGACCGGCGTGCCGCGCGTGGCCACCGGCCAGGTGCTGATGCATGTGCGCTCACGCAAGCCCTTGCACGATGTGCTCACCGCCGTGCGGCTGGGCACACCGGTGGCCGAGTGCGGTTTTGCGCTGCAGCCCAATGCCGAAGCGCACCTGCGCAGCCGCGCCCGGCTGGCCCAGCTTTACCCGCCCGAGCTGCTGCAAGCCACCTTGACCGTGGCCGCGCGCTGCCACTTCAGTCTGGATGAGTTGCGCTACCAGTACCCCCTGGAGACGGTGTTGCCCGGCCTCACCCCGGCCCAGACGCTGCGTCAGTACACCCTGGAGGGCGCGCACACGCGCTACCCGCAAGGCATGCCGAGTGCCGTTGAAAAACAGGTGGCGCACGAGCTGGCGCTGATTGCCGAGCTGCAGTTCGAGATGTATTTTTTGACTGTGCACGACATCGTGCGCTTTGCCCGCAGCCGGCACATCCTGTGCCAGGGGCGCGGCTCGGCGGCCAACTCGGCGGTGTGCTACTGCCTGGGTGTGACCGAGGTGGACCCGGCGCACTCCAATCTGTTGTTTGAGCGCTTCATCAGCCGCGCCCGCCACGAGCCGCCCGACATTGACGTGGACTTTGAGCACGACCGGCGCGAAGAGGTCATCCAGTACATCTACGCCAAGTATGGCCGTGAGCGTGCGGCCATTGCCGCCACCGTCATCAGCTACCGCCCGCGCAGCGCCCTGCGCGACGTGGGCCGCGCGCTGGGCCTTGACGAAGCGCTGATCACCGCCCTGGCCAAAGAGCACCCTGGCATGTTCAGCCGCGCCTTGCTGGCCGAGCGCCTGCCCAATGCGCTGGAACGGCTGGGGCCGGGCTTTGCCCCACCGGATGACGCCTTGCTGCAACTCTGGCTGACCCTGAGTCAGCAGTTGCTGGGTTTTCCGCGCCACCTGAGCCAGCATGTGGGCGGCTTTGTGCTCACCCAGGGCAAGCTCACGCGCCTGGTGCCGGTTGAAAACGCCGCCATGCCGGATCGCTCCATCATCCAGTGGGACAAAGACGACCTGGACGCCATGGGCCTGCTCAAGGTCGATGTGCTGGCGCTGGGCATGCTCAGCGCCATTCGCCGCTGCCTGGATCTGGTGGGCCAGCAGCGTGGCACCGTGCTGCGCCTGCAAGACATTCCTGCAAATGACGCCGCCACCTTCGACATGATTTGCCAGGCCGACACCGTGGGCGTGTTCCAGATCGAGAGCCGGGCGCAAATGTCGATGTTGCCGCGCCTCAAACCCCGCTGTTTTTACGACCTGGTGATTGAGGTGGCCATCGTGCGCCCCGGCCCCATTCAGGGCGGCATGGTGCACCCGTACCTGCAAAACCGCCAAAACCCGCAAGCGGTGGTGTACCCCTACCCGGCGCTGCGCCCCGCACTGGAGCGCACCCTGGGCGTGCCGATTTTTCAGGAGCAGGTGATGCAGATCGCCATGATTGCGGCCGACTTCACCGGCGACGAGGCTGACGACCTGCGCCGCTCCATGGCCGCCTGGAAGCGCAAGGGCGGCGTGCACAAGTTTCATGACCGGC
>CAZLRQ010000157.1:0-6170 GCA_964562035.1 uncultured Rhodoferax sp.
CCTGGACAGCGCCCACTTTATTCACCCGTTCACTGACCACGGCGACCTGGCCACCCGCGGGGCACGGGTCATCACCAAGGCCGATGGCATTTACGTGTGGGACTCCGAAGGTGACAAACTGCTGGACGCCATGAGCGGCCTGTGGTGCGTGAATGTGGGCTACGGGCGCAAGGAATTGGCGGACGCGGCTTACCAGCAGATGATGACGCTGCCGTTTTACAACAGCTTTTTTCAGACTACCAATGTGCCGGCAGTCAAGCTGGCCACCAAGCTGGCCTCGCTGGCGCCCAAGGTGGGTGACCGCAGCTTTGAGCACGTCTTTTACTCGTCCAGCGGCAGCGAAAGCAATGATTCCAATGTGCGCATGGTGCGCCGGTACTGGGACCTGCTGGGGCAACCGGATCGCAAGGTCATCATCAGCCGCATCAATGCGTACCACGGCAGCACGATGGCGGGCGCCTCGCTCGGTGGCATGAGTGGCATGCATGCACAGGGCGATTTGCCCATCCCCAACATCACGCACATCGAGCAACCCTATTTCTTTGAAAACGGCCTGCCCGGTGAAACGGCCGATGAGTTTGGCCTGCGCGCGGCAGGCTGGCTGGAAGAGAAGATTCTGGCGCTGGGGCCAGACCGCGTCGCCGCCTTCATTGCCGAGCCGCTGCAAGGGGCGGGCGGCGTCATTATTCCGCCGGACACCTACTGGCCGGAGATTCAGCGCATCGTTGATAAATACGGCATTTTGCTGATCAGTGACGAGGTGATCTGTGCGTTTGGTCGGCTCGGGCATTGGTTTGCTTATGAGAAATTTGGCTACAAGCCTGACCTGGTGACTTTTGCCAAGGCCGTGACCAGCGGCTATATCCCGTTGGGCGGCGTGATGGTGGGCAACCGCGTGGCCCAAGTGCTGATTGAAAAAGGCGGTGAGTTCAACCACGGTTACACCTACAGCGGGCACCCCGTGGCCTGCGCAGTGGGCTTGGCCAACCTGGAGCTCATGGAGCGCGAGCAGTTGCCCCAGCGCGTCAAGGGTGAGATGGGGGCTTACCTGGCACGCCGCTATGCAGAGTTGAACGACCATCCGCTGGTGGCAGCAGCCGAAACCTGCGGGTTTGTAGCGGGTTTGGTGCTGGTCAAAAACAAGAAAACCAAGGAGCGTTTTCACCCGGATGTCGCCGTGGGCATGGTGTGCCGGGGGCATTGTTTCCGCAATGGTTTGATCATGCGTGCCGTTGGTGACCGTATGATCATTTCGCCACCCTTGATCATGACCACCTCGGACATTGATGAGCTGATTCGCTTGATCAAGCTGGCACTGGATTTGACGCTGCAAGAATTGGCCGTCAAAGGGTTGCTTTGAGCGCATCGGCGCAGTAGTTGGTGCGTTTATTGCTTGAATTAAACTTATCTTTTCGTTGTTTTTACTTTGAATGGAAATCCCGACATGATTAAAAAGTACCTCTGGTCCTTTGCGCTTTCCGCGGTGGTTTTGGCCGCTTGTGGCAAGAAAGAAGAGCCGCCCGTGGCGGCTGTGGCACCTGCACCAGTGGCCAGCGCGCCCGCTGCGGCGCCGGTCAATACGGAGGAAAAAGTTCTCAATATCTACAACTGGGCCGACTACATTCCCGAGGGCATGATTGCGGCCTTTGAAAAAGAATCTGGCATCAAAGTCAACTACGACACCTTTGAGACCAACGAAGCCTTGCATGCCAAGCTGGTGGCGGGCAACTCGGGCTACGACATCGTGGTGCCCGGTACCGTGTTTGCCAAGCCGCAAATTGAAGGCGGTTTGTTGCAGCCGCTGGACAAGGCAAAAATTCCCAACCTGGCGAACCTTGATCCCGCGATCATGGGAACCCTGGTCAAGGCCGACCCTGACAACAAGCATTTGGTGCCTTGGGCTTGGGGCTTCACCACGGTTGGCATCAATAAAACCAAAGTAGAAAAGGCGTTGGGCGGTATGCCTATGCCCGAGAACGCGTGGGATCTGGTGTTTGACCCCAAATACACCGCCAAGCTGAAATCCTGTGGCATTGCTTACCTGGACTCGCCGACCGAAATCATGCCGGTGGCTTTGCACTACATCGGCAAAGACGCATATTCCAACGATCCGGCAGACTACAAAGCCGCCACTGAGATGCTGGCCAAGGTGCGCAAGGATGTACGCCTGTTCAGCTCGACCATGATTGACGACATCGCGGGTGGCCGGGCTTGCGCTGCCATCGGATGGTCGGGTGACATCAATCTGGCCGCCGCGCGTGCCAAGGAAAATGCCTCCAAAGACGTGATCGAGTCGCTGTTGCCGTCCACCGGGGCCTTGATTTTCTTTGACACCATGGCCATCACCAAAGACGCCAAGCACCCCACCAATGCCCACGCGTTCATTGACTTCTACCTGCGTGCCGAGAATGCAGCGCTCATGTCCAATGAAATGTCTTACCCCACCGGTAACAAAGCAGCCATTGCCCAAATCAACCCTGAAATCGCTGGCAACAAGACCATTTTTGTGGAGTCTGAGTACTTCGCCAAGATGATTCCGCCCAGCAGCTTCACCAACGAAGCCCGTGAGTCCATGGCCAACGCCTACAACAGCTTCAAAAAAGGCAAATAGACCTGCGTTTAAGCAAGCTGAGGCTGTTCGTACCCTCGGTATGAACAGCCTTTTTTAATTTTGATGGCACACATGACAAAGGTTGATGTATGACTGACAAGGGTGTGAGAGAGGGTTACCTGGTCACCGAGCGGCTGGTGAAGCGGTTTGACGAAGCGGTAGCCGTCGACGAGGTGTCTCTGTCGATTGGTAAAGGCGAAATTTTTGCCTTGCTGGGCAGCTCTGGTTGCGGCAAGTCCACTTTGCTTCGCATGCTGGCAGGCTTTGAAAAACCCAGTTCGGGTCGCATCCTGCTGGGGGGGCAAGACGTGGTCAATATGCCGCCTTACGACCGTCCGATCAACATGATGTTCCAGTCTTACGCCTTGTTTCCACACCTGGATATTTGGGAGAACGTGGCCTTCGGGTTAAAGCGTGAAGGTTTGCCAAAGTCCGACATCAAACAGCGTGTTGGGGAAATGCTGGACCTGGTGCAACTGGGCACTTTTGCCAAGCGCAAACCGCACCAATTGTCTGGGGGCCAACAGCAGAGGGTGGCGCTGGCCCGCAGTTTGGCCAAGCGGCCCAAGTTGCTCTTGCTGGACGAGCCGTTGGGCGCCCTGGACAAAAAACTGCGCGAACAAACCCAGTTCGAATTGGTGAACATCATCGAAAAAGTGGGCGTCACTTGCGTGATGGTTACGCACGACCAGGAAGAGGCCATGACCATGGCCAGCCGGATTGCGGTGATGAGCAAAGGCCGCGTGCTTCAGGTGGGCACGCCCGAGGAGGTGTACGAACACCCGGCGTCCCGCTTTGTGGCCGACTTTATCGGCAACGTCAACCTGTTCAATGGCCGGCTCAGTGTGGATGAGCCTGACCGCTGCGCCGCCGTGACGGGCATTGGCGAAATTCATGTCGGGCACGGCGTGAGCGGTACGCTGAACATGCCGGTGGCCATTGCCGTTCGCCCCGAAAAAATGGAAATCAGCAAGACAAAGCCTGATGTGGATAAAAACCTGTTCACGGGCAAGGTGAAGGAAATTGCCTACTTTGGCTCGTACAACACCTACATCGTGATCGCCAGCGATGGCACGCGCGTGCGGATCACCGAGGCCAACACCACGCGCCAGGACGTCAGCAAAATCACCTGGGAAGACACCGTCTTTTTCTGGTGGAGTGATTTCGCCGGCATTGTGTTGCGCGATTGAAAGGAAGCGCCATGAGCGGTTTATCTTTTCCTGTGCCCGGCAAACGTTTTGTCATTGGTGTGCCCTACACCTGGCTGATCGTTTTCTTTTTGCTGCCCTTTTTGATCCTGCTGTACATCAGCTTCGTGGACATGGGCAATGACATTTCCCCTTTTAAACCTCTGTGGGACTCGCAAACAGGCTTGATCAAGCTCAAGTACGAAAACTATTGGTCTATCTTCAGAACGGGCGATGGTGGGGCCTTGTTCAAGACGATTTACATCGAAGCCTACGTGCGCTCTATCTGGTACGCCTTGTGCACGGCGGTACTGTGTTTGCTGGTGGGCTACCCTTTTGCCTACTTTATAGCGCGCTCTGCACCCAGTGTGCGGCCGGCGCTGCTGATGATGGTGATGCTGCCGTTCTGGACGTCTTTTTTACTGCGGGTTTATGCCTGGAAAGGCATTCTGGCGGACCAGGGTGTGTTGAATCGCACGCTGATGGCCTTGGGCGTTACCGATGCGCCGATTTTGATGCTTTACACCGACATTTCCATGCTGGTGGGCATGACCTATGTTTATCTGCCGTTCATGGTTTTGCCGCTGTATGCCAATCTGGTCAAAATGGACTTTCGGCTGCTGGAGGCGGCCTATGACCTGGGTGCGTCGCCTTTCAAAGCCTTTTGGTTGGTCACGGTTCCCTTGTCCCGGGCGGGTATTGTGGCGGGTTTCATGCTGGTCTTCATCCCCTCAGTGGGCGAGTTCGTGATTCCCTCCCTGCTTGGCGGCCCAGAAAACATCATGATTGGTCGAGTGGTGTGGGACGAAATGTTCACCAGTAACAACTGGCCCCGTGCCACGGCGCTGGCTGTCGTGATGATTGGCCTGATCGTGATTCCTCTGGCCATTTATTACCACTACACCGGCGACCCCGCCGAATCCCGGAAGTGAGTGAAAGCACATGAAAACTTACCTTGAGAAGCACTTTGGCAAGTTCTGGTTGGTCATGGTCTACCTGTTCTTGTACGTGCCGCTGTTCTTCATGATCGTGTTCTCGTTCAACAGCACCCGACAGGACGCTGAGTTCACGGGCTTTTCATTGCGCTGGTACGAGGCGCTGACCCGTGACACCAAAATCGTGGAAGGTTTTTGGCTGTCATTGAAGGTGGCAACTATGACGGGGGTGCTGTCGGCAGTGTTGGCCACTTTTGCCGCTTTTGTGCTGGTTCGCTACCGGCGATTTTTAGGGCGAACGGTTTTCTCCGGTATGGTCAATGCCCCTTTGGTGATGCCGGAGGTGGTGATCGGTCTGTCTTTGCTGCTGATGATGGTTGGCGCCCAGAATTTTTTTGGTTGGCCACAGCGGGGCGTACTGACGATTGTGCTGGGACACACGTTGCTCGGCATGGCTTACGGCATGGTCGTTATCCAGTCCCGACTGTTGGAGATGGACCGATCCATCGAAGAGGCTGCCATGGACCTGGGCGCCAAGCCGTACCAAGTGTTTTTCCTCATCACCATGCCCAATATATTTCAGGCGGTTTTGGCGGCATTTTTACTGTCGTTCACGCTGTCATTTGACGATGTGGTGATCGCTGAATTCTTGTCAGGGCCGGGTGTCAACACGCTTCCACAAGTTATTTTCGGCTACGCCCGCCGAGGCATCAACCCCACCATTTACGCGGCCGCCACTTTGTTGATTGTGTCGGTGACCGTGGTCATCGTCAGCTACAGCATTTGGGTTGCTCGCCAAACCCGCCGTCGAGAGCGCGAAATTGCAGCGGCAACGCGGGCTGAGGTGGCCGCGTTGACAACTTGACACAACCCTGCGCACCGCTTTCCAAGCGCGCTTGATTTTGCCGGTGTGCCGGCTTTAATAAATAGAGGAGGGGACGCTATGACAGAGTTGAAATTTGATGGCCGCGCTTTCATCAACGGCGCACGCGTGTCTGCCCGTGACGGTCAGACTTTCAGTTGCATCTCGCCCGTGGATGGCCGGGTGCTGGCTGCTGTTGCCCGGTGTGGTGAGGCGGATGTGGACGCCGCTGTGAGTGCTGCACGGCTTGCTTTTGAAGATCGGCGCTGGCGGGGGATGAGCCCTGTCCAGCGCAAAAAGGTCATGATCAAATTTTCAGACTTGCTGCTGCTCCATGGTGATGCCCTGGCGCTCACGGAGACGCTGGACATGGGCAAGCCTGTCAAGTACGCCCGGTCTGTGGATGTCAACAGTGCGGCCAACTGCATTCGCTGGTACGGGGAAGCCGTTGACAAGATTTACGATGAAATTGCGCCGACGGCCAGCACGGCTTTGGCTTTGATCACGCGTGAGCCGGTGGGTGTGGTGGGCGTCATCGTGCCGTGGAATTACCCCATGATCATGGCCGCCTGGAA
>CAZLRQ010000158.1:0-6138 GCA_964562035.1 uncultured Rhodoferax sp.
CCCCAGTGTCATCGGCCTCCACAAATCTGTACCGGCCAGGGTGACATCCTGAAAAATCACACAAGACCGGCAGGTTGTACGCTTTGGCAATGCCGCTAAGTGTCCAAGCCCTTCAACGGGCATGTCACGCTGGGGAGCGCGCTCTTTGCCCGAACAAGCTCCTGGCTTGAAAGCACGTAGTCTGGACAGTCCGTGAGGCGCTCAACCGCCAGGTCAACGAACGCGCGGGCGCGCGCCGGCTGCGAGGTTCGGCTGCCGAAATACACGAAATAACTGGCGATGTCCGGCATGTGCGCCAACAGGATCGGTATCAGTTGCCCAGCGCGTATGTAGGGCGCCGCTGTGGCCCCGGCCAACTGCCCCAGCACTTTGCCGGACAACACGGCGTGCAACTCCAGCGTTTCATCGTTGCTGATGATGGCGGGAACCACCGGTTGTTCAACCAATTGCTCGTCCAGCGTCACACGCCAGGGGGCGAGTCTTCCGGTGCCCGGGTGACGAAACACGCTGCAGCGGTGTGACGCCAACGCCGCCAGCGAGTCTGGCACGCCGTGGCGTTCGAAATAGGCTGGTGCCCCACACATCACCAACTGAAGCGGAAAAAGTCGACGGGCAATCACCCCCTCGTGCGGGGACGAGCCGAGGTGAAACCCCACATCGACCCGGTCCTCCACCCAATTGCCCACACGGTCCTCCAGCAGCACATCGGGCTGAATGCCCGGGTAGCGCGCACAGAACGCCTCGATCAACGACCAAAGAATGGGCGCAAACGTGGTGCGGGGGCCTGCGATGCGCAAGGGTCCGGCGAACTCATCCTTGCCCGCCTTGGCTTTTTTCAGGGCGCGCTGCACCCCGATCAACGCGGGCTGGACATCGTCAAGAAGCCGTTGGCCCGCGTCGGTCAACGACATGACCCGGGTGGTGCGATGAAACAGCCGTGCTTCCAGGTGTTTCTCCAGTTGCGCCAGCGCCTTGCTGGCGGCCTGCGGGCTGATGTTCAGCGCCAGCGCCGCTTTGCGCAGACTGCCCAACTCTGCGGCCTTGATGAAGATCGACACAGACCGAAGTTCGTTGATGGCCATGAAAAGTTGCCCTCCTCGGTTTGATTATCCCTTTTTGAATGCCAATGAAACAATTGATTTCCATCTATTCAGATGTGAGTAGCTTGCCTACAGTCTGGTTCATGCAAACCACGCGGAACCTCTTCCCCTATTCATCTCTTGTCAGGACTTGCCATGCATAAATCGCTCTTGTTGGGCGTTGCCCTGTACGCCGCCGCCCAATTCGCCAGCGCAGCCGAGCCCCAAGGGCAGGCCAGCGCGGCGGCGGCGACTGCGCCTGCCCAGCAAATCACCCGTGCGGGCGAACAAGCCGCCGTGTATGGCTCGGCGGAGTTCTTCACCGGACGGGTACGTGTTGATCCTCTGTTTTCCGTCAACGAGCACATCAATGCCTCGCTCGCATACGTGACCTTTGAGCCCGGCGCGCGCTCTGCCTGGCACACCCACCCTGCGGGGCAGCGGCTGGTCGTCACGTCCGGCGAGGGCCTCACCCAGGAATGGGGCAAGCCGGTGCAGCGGATTCGCCCCGGCGACGTGGTTTGGTGCCCACCGGGTGTCAAGCATTGGCACGGCGCAACACAAAACACCGCCATGACCCACCTGGCCATGAGCGGCACCGCCAACGGCAAAACCGTAACCTGGATGGAGAAAGTGACCGATGAGCAATACCACACACACTAAGCAGCGCCGCACCCCGGCCATGTCGGCCATCCTGGCGCTGAGTCTCACATTGACGGTGATGCCGGGCCACGCCGCGCAGAACGCCACGGAAGCACAAGCCACGCCGCAAACCGCTGCGGCAACACTGTCCGCCAAACAGCAAGCCATCCCGCTGATCGCCGCCTTCATGGCGGCAAGCGACATGCCCAAGCTCCATGCCGCCTTGAACCAAGGGCTGGACGCTGGTCTGACCGTCAGCGAGGCCAAAGAGATTCTGGTGCAGCTCTACGCCTACGTCGGCTTCCCCAAGAGCCTCAACGCTTTGGGCGAGTTGTTGAAGGTAACCGAGGCACGCAAGGCGCGCGGCATTCAGGATGCGCCGGGGCGGGAGCCCAGCCGCCCTATTCCCACTGGCGTCGAATTGCTTGCAGCAGGCAAAGCCAACCAGACCCAAATTTCCGGTGCACCGGTTCGAGGCCCGGTGTTCGATTTCGCGCCGGTCATCAATCAGTACCTGCAGGCCCACTTGTTCGGCGACATCTTTGAGCGCGACAACCTCGACTGGCAAAGCCGCGAGTTGGCCACGGTCGGGGCGCTGGCCGCGACACCCGGTGTAGAGGCGCAATTGCGTTCTCACATGGCCGCCAGCCTGCGCGTGGGTTTGACGGCAGCGCAGTTGCGTCAGTTGACGCAGGTGTTGGCCGAGCGCGGCGACGCGCAGGCTGCCCTGCGTGCCAGCGAGGCCTTGACACAGGCACTGGCACTTGCAGCCAGGAAATGAAGCAGTTGAAGAGAAGCAGCAGCGCGGCGTCCTCGGCGCCAGCGTGATCGCGACGATCGGCGTCACATTTTTCAAAACCAGGAGTTTCTGATGACCCATGCACAATTTGATGCGCAACGACGCAAATTCTTCGGCACGTCCATGGTGGCCGCCTCGGGCGCAGCCATGGCCAGTTCCGGACTGCTGGGAAGCGCCCATGCGCAGACCTCGGCCGGGCAGACGAGTACCCGGCGAAAGCTGGGGCAGTTGGAGGTTTCCAGTGTGGGCCTGGGCGTGCAGAACATGGCCCGCACTTACCAGACGACGATTCCTGCGCGGCCGGAGATGATCAACATCATCCGCACGGCCTATGAGCGTGGCGTCACGTTTTTTGACACCGCCGAGGCCTATGGCCCGCACGAGTGCGAGCGGATTCTCGGCGAAGCCATCACACCGTTTCGCAACCAGGTGGTGATCACCAGCAAGTTCGGCTGGAACATCGACCTGCAAACTGGCGCACGGGGCCCGGGCCTCATCAGCCGCCCGGCCCATGTCAAGCTGGCCGTCGAAGGCATGCTCAAGCGCCTGCGCACGGACCGCATCGACCTGCTCTACCAGCACCGGGTGGATCCCCAGGTGCCGATTGAGGATGTGGCGGGCGCCATCAAGGATTTGAAGGCCCAAGGCAAGGTCCTGCACTGGGGCTTGTCCGAAATGGGGTTGAACACCTTGCGCCGGGCCCATGCCGAATTGCCCCTCACGGCGGTGCAGAGCGAGTATTCGATGCTCTGGCGTGGCCCCGAGAAGGAGGTGTTGCCCCTGTGCCAGGAACTGGGGATCGGTTTTGTACCGTGGAGTCCGCTCGGAGTGGGCTTCCTCACCGGTGCCATTGACGAGAAAACCAACTTCGCGGAGGGAGACTTCCGCAAGACCGAGACCCGGTTCTCGTCCGAGAACCGGGCGCACAACCTGGCGCTCGTTCGCCTGGTGAAGACCTGGGCGGCGCGCAAGAACACCACCCCCGCCCGGATTGCCCTGGCGTGGCTGATGGCGCAAAAGCCCTGGATCGTCCCCATTCCCGGTACGACCCAGATGGGGCACCTGCTCGACAACCTCGGCGCAGCGGAGGTTGCCTTCACCGCCGACGAGCTCAAGGCACTCAATGCGGCCCTGGCGGACATCACCATTCAGGGCGAACGCTTGCCACCCGCCGTACTCGCTTTCAGCGGTGTCGAGGCCCCTCCGAAGTAATCAACCCAAGCACGCGCTGCCAGGCAAGCCCGTCACGCCATGAACAAAACCCATTGGTTGTCCCACGCTCGCCAGTTGGCTGGCAGGGTGCTGCCCATGCTCCTGGCCATGCCCTGCAGCGCCGCCAATGAAGCAAGTCCCGCGTCTGCCCACAAGGCCGCCGTGCACGCGACCCAGGCGGGCGACGCCCCATCCCGGTATCCGCATCTTCACCCGGAAGATCACCTCGGCAAGCTGATCCATCACCCCGCCTTTCAAGGGTTCAGCGACAGGATGTTGCCCTGGGATGGCCAGGCCTATGACGAGACCTTGCCGTTGCGGCAGATCAGCCAACTCCTGCCGTACCACAGCCATGTGGATGCCCGTGTCGTTGTCGACTCGCTCAACCGGATGGTGGACGATGCCAATGCCGGGCGCACCATTTTTTACGACTTTCATACCGAAACCGAAAAACGGATGAACCCGGCGTTGAAGCACACCGGTCTGTTCTTCTTTCGGGGCAAGCCCGGCGCACCCTTTGCCGTCATTGCGCCAGGCGGCGGGTTTGCCTATGTGGGCTCGGTGCATGAAGGATTCCCCTATGCCGCAGAGATCAGCCAGCGGGGTCTCAATGCCTTTGTCTTGAAGTACCGCGCTGGCCAGGGTGGCAGGGTGGCCACAGAAGATTTGGCCGCAGCGCTTGCGTACATCTTCCAGCACGCACGCGGGCTGCAGGTCAGCACGGCTGGTTACGCGCTGTGGGGCAGCTCTGCCGGTGCGCGCATGGCCGCGGCCATTGGGTCCCACGGCATTGCCCCCTTTGGGGGACCGCCATGGCCAAAACCTTCTGTCGTGGTCATGGCTTACACCGGCCACTCGGAGGTCACCGCCTCGGAGCCACCGACCTTTGTTGTCGTGGGCGACCGCGATGGCATTGCGCCACCCCGCGTGATGGCGGCACGGGTTGCAGCGCTGCGGCGCGCAGGCGTGCCGGTCGAGTACCACCAGTACTCCGGCGTCGGGCACGGATTCGGTACCGGCCAAGGCACCCCTGCACAGGGGTGGGTTGGCGAGGCGGTTCAGTTTTGGCAAAAGGCAATCAGGAAAACACCATGAAACAAAGCAAACAAATCATCACCCAGCTCAGCGCATGGGCCATGTTGGCGGCCTGCGCTGTCTGCGTGCCTGTTGTGCAGGCACATGCCGAGCCCAACCGGGTCACTTTTCCCAAACTCGACACATTGGTCCACTACACCACGGTCCGGCGTGGCAACGTCACCGAGCACATTTCGACCACGCGTGAAGCCATCGAGGCGATTCAGAAGGGGCTGCCGGCACCCAATGGCACGCATTTCGTGCTGGCGGACTACCGGGATGAGAAGATTTTTCGCTACTTCGTCATGGGGAAGGGCCCGGGCTGGGGCGCCGACTTCGAGGAACGTCGCCGCACCGGGGATTGGCAGTTCCAGTGGTTCTGGCCGGATCGCAAGATCAACCTGCAGGAGAACACCGCGCGTTGCATGGCCTGCCATTCATCACAAAAAGACAGTCAGCACCTGTTCACAGCAAGGCGCCTGTCCGAGTTCCGTGGCAAGCCCGTCGAGTAGCCGCTACTGCCCCAAGGAGCCATGGTTTGAACCCTGTTTTTTTGCTGCGATTGGTGCTTGACGGTCTGGCAGCCGGCTTGCTGCTCTTTGCCTTGGCCTATTTCTGGCAAGGCAACACAGCGCACGAACTGGCCGGCCTCGGCATGTTTTTGCTGATCGTCATTCACAACCTGTTCCATCGGCGCTGGTTCGCCACGGTCACCCAAAGGCGGCGCGGCAAGTTCAACACGGCGCTGACCTTGGTGCTGTTGAGCGGCATGCTGGCCCTGCTGACCAGCAGCCTGGTGATTTCCGAGACCGTGTTTGCAAACCTTCGCCTGGACGACGATTTCATGGCGCGGCAAATCCATGCCGGCATCGCGTATTGGTTGCTGGTGATTGTGGCCATTCACCTGGGGCTGCGCTGGCCCTTGCTCATGGCGGTCGGCGGCAAGTTACTCGGCATTTCTGCCACAAACGCGGCCCGTACCGCAGTTTTGCGCACCATGGCGATCGGTATGGCGGTTCAAGGCCTGTGGAGCGTGTTCGCTTTGAACCTGCACCACAGGCTGCTATTTCAGATGACGCTGGATTGGTGGAACTTTGAGGCATCGGTTGCCGGCTTCTTTGCTCATTGCCTGGCGATCGTTGGCCTGTGCATGTTCATCACCTATTACACGGTGCAATGGCATGGGCGATACCAACGCAAGGTGGTGTGAAATGAGCCGTCCCGGTCAGACCATCACGGCCAGCACGGCCTGGCCATAGGCTTCGAGCTTCTTGGCGCCAATGCCGGTGATGCCTTGCAAATCCTCCAGCGTCTGCGGCGCGCGCTCGGCAA
>CAZLRQ010000159.1:0-6129 GCA_964562035.1 uncultured Rhodoferax sp.
GGGCTTGCTGATCGGCGGCCACATGAAGCTGCGCACGCGGCTGCTGCTGCAGTCAGAGACGGATGCGTTGTCACTGGGCGATGTGCATTCGGTGGCGCGCGTGGTGCTGATGGTGACGGTGGTGTCCGAGACGGCAGTGACGCTGTGGCTGGCGGTCCGTTTTAGTATGACGATGGACTTGAGTTGGTCGCAGGCGCTGTGGCACGGTGCGTTCCATGCGGTCTCGGCTTTCAACAATGCGGGCTTTTCTACCTGGCCCGACAGTGTGATGCGTCATGTCACCGACGGCTGGGTGCTGGTGCCACTGATGCTGGCGATCGTGGTGGGCGGGCTCGGTTTTCCGGTCATCACCGAGCTCTGGGCCAATCGGCGCAAGCTGCATTCGCGATGGTCTGTCCACACCACGCTCACCGTATGGGGTTCGGTGGCACTGATCGTTTTGGGCACTGTATCGCTGTGGCTGATTGAGCGCGACAACCCCAAGACGCTGGCGTCGCTGGGGTTCGCCGATCAATGGTTGGCAGCACTTTTCACCTCGGTCTCGGCTCGCACGGCGGGTTTCAACGCAGTGGATATCGGTGCGCTGGAGCTGGAATCGTTGGTCCTGCACTGTGTGTTGATGTTCATTGGCGGCGGCAGTGCAGGCACGGCGGGTGGCGTGAAGGTGACGACAGTTTTTCTATTGCTGCTGGTTGTGTGGACCGAAATCCGTGGCCGAGCTGATGTGGAATTGCGTGGGCGGCGCATTGGCACCCAGGTGCAGCGACAGGCGCTGTCGATCTTGATCCTCAGCGGCGCGGCGGTGTCACTGGGCCTGCTGTTGATCATTCCGCTGGCGGATCAATTGCCGTTGGAAAAACTGATGTTTGAAGTGGTGTCAGCGTTTGCCACAGTGGGTTTGTCCACCGGCATCACTGGCAATCTGCCACCGGGCGCACAACTGGTGATCATTGCACTGATGTACGCCGGTCGTGTGGGGATAGTCACACTGGCCCTAGCGCTGGCGATCAACCAAGTACCCCAAGCCTACCGTTACCCCGAGGAGAAACCAATTGTTGGCTAAATCTATTTCAAACCGAGCCGAAAGCGTGCTCGTTATTGGTTTGGGCCGTTTCGGCTCCAGTGTGGCGCGTTCGCTGGTGGCCGCTGGGCACGAGGTGCTGGCCATTGATGCCAGAGAGGACGTGGTGCAAGAACTGGCGCTGGAGTTGCCACATGTTGTGAAGGCTGACTCGACTGAACTGCAGGCACTCAAGCAGTTGTCCGCAGCAGATTTCTCACACGCCGTGGTCAGTATCGGTGCCAATCTGGAGGCCAGCGTATTGACAGTGTTGAACCTCGCGCAATTGGGCATGAAGGATATTTGGGCCAAGGCCAACAGCCCACAGCACGGGCGGATTGCAGAGCGTGTCGGTGCTCACCATGTGATTTATCCCGAAGCCGACATGGGTGAGCGCGTGGCGCACTTGGTGACAGGCAAGATGATGGATTTCATCGAATTTGATGACGGCTTTGCCATCGCCAAGACGCGCGCACCAATGGAGTCGCACCACAAGACGCTAGCAATAGCCAATGTGCGCACCAAACACGGAATCACGGTGGTCGGGATCAAGCGGCGCCATCAGGATTTCATCTACGCCAAACCCGATACCGAAATTAAGCCCGGTGACCACCTGATCGTCGCAGGGCCGACACCGCAGATCAAAAAGTTCGCGGCGCTCTACTGATTAGGCGTGGGGCCTTCGGCCTAGTTCAGCGTCCACGGCTCTGCAACTCTTGGATTTTGGTGATTCAAGGGCCGTTCTCGGCCAATGGCCAGTAGCCAGTAGCCAATTTGACGAAATGGTCTCCATAAAACCGACTGCTGATCTGCATAAGTGAATGCCCGGTTTAAAGAATGCAGTTCTGAAAGTCGGTGGCCGGCAGAGGGTCTTCTGGCGTCTTTTGCTTTCGACCCAAAGCGGTCAGCCGCCTTGTAAAACTGCAATGCCGGTTGGAGTCATTGCCCCACTCACATTGAGAACGTGGCTTTAATTTCAGTTGTGCAGCGTCAGCGGGTATTGGCGACCCACAGCTCTACGTCAGTCCAGTTTTCAGTCGGCACCCACAGGCTGGAAATCATCGACGACGCGAGTGACCAGCGTCGTGCCCTGCAAAAGGGCGCTGATGTTGTTCACGCGTAGCGTTTGCTGCGCAAATTGTTCTTCACCTCACGCAGCAGCGGTTGCAGTTTGTCGCCACCAATGCGCAAGGCCACAGCGGTGGCCAGAATGTCAATGATCATCAAGTGCAGCAGACGCGAGACCATGGGGCTGTAGCGGTCAAAGCCTTCCGGGTGGTCGGCGGCCAGGTGAATGTGCCCGGCGGCGGCCAAGGGCGAGCCGCTGGCAGTGATGACGATGGTGGTGGCGCCGTTTTTACGCGCAATGTCGCAAGAGTCCATCAGGTCGCGCGTGCGGCCCGAGTTGGAAATGACCAGCACACAATCGCCCGGCCCGAGCAGCGAGGCGCTCATGACCTGCATGTGCCCGTCGCTGTAGGCCACGCCGTTGATGCCCAGCCGAAAGAACTTGTGCTGGGCGTCTTGCGCCACGATGCCGGAGTTGCCCACCCCAAAAAACTCGATGCGCTTGCCCCGGCTGTAGGCGTCGACCAGTGCCGTGACCGCCTTGTCGATGGCTGCGGTGCTGGCGTCGTTGCGGTATTTCAGGAACGCCGCCACGGTGTTGTCGATGACCTTGACCATGATGTCGCTGGTTTTGTCATCGACATCGACGCTGCGGTGGATGAAGGGCACGCCCTCGCTCACACTGCCGGCCAGCTTGAGTTTGAAATCCGACAGGCCGTCATACCCCACGCTGCGGCAAAAGCGCACCACGGTGGGCTTGCTGACGTGGGCACGGTCGGCCAGCTCACTCACGGGCAGCTTGGCAAAGCTGCGCGGGTCGCTCAGCACGAGCTTGCCCACGCGTTGTTCGGCGGGCGCCAGCGAGGGCAGGCAGGCTTTGATTCGTTCAAGCATGGGGCTTAGTTTTCTTCGCTCCAGCAAAAGCCGTCGCGCGCAATCATGGCACTTGAGGCGCTGGGGCCCCAGGTGCCGGCGTTGTAGGGGCGCGGGCCCTGGGTGTCGCTTTGCCAGTGGTCCAGAATGGGCTCGACCCAGCGCCAGGCTTCTTCCTGCTCGTCGCTGCGCACAAACAGGTTCAGGCGCCCGTCGATCACGTCCAGCAGCAGGCGTTCGTAAGCGCCCACGCGCTCTGAGCCAAAGCGTTTGTCAAAGTCCAGGTCCAGCTGCACCGGCGCCAGGGTCTGCGATGCCGTGCGGGTCACCTGGCGGTTGTTCTGGCCTTGCGCCAGCAGGTGCAACTCCAGCCCGTCTTTGGGCTGCAGGTTGATGACCAGGCGGTTGGCCATGCCAATTTGCGAGTTGAAAATGGCATGCGGCGTGGGCCTGAAATTGACCACAATGCGCGCGTCGCGCCCGGCCAGCCGTTTGCCGGTGCGGATGTAGAACGGCACGCCGGCCCAGCGCCAGTTGGAGATTTCGGTGCGCAGGGCCACAAAGGTCTCGGTGTGGCTTTGCGGGTTGACGCCGGTTTCTTCGCGGTAAGCGGGCACGGGGCCACCGGCCATGGTGCCGGCCGCGTACTGGCCGCGCACCACGTCCTGGCTGAGTGTCTCGGCAGTCCAGGGTTTCAGCGAGCGCAGCACCTTGAGCTTTTCGTCACGAATGGCGTCGGCGTGGGAGTTGATGGGCGGCTCCATGCCAATGGCGCACAGCAGTTGCAGCGCATGGTTTTGCACCATGTCGCGCAGCGCGCCGGTGGTCTCGTAGAACGCACCGCGCTTTTCGACGCCCAGGTCTTCTGCGATGGTGATCTGGATGTTGGCAATGTGCTCGCGCCGCCACAGGGGCTCAAACAGGGCGTTGCCAAAGCGCAGCGCAAACAGGTTTTGTACCGCCGGTTTGCCCAGGTAGTGGTCAATGCGGAACACCTGTTTTTCGCCAAAGTACTTGCAGACCGTCTCGTTGATGGCCCGGTTGCTGGCCAGGTCGTGGCCCAGCGGCTTTTCCAGCACCACGCGGGTCTGCGGGGTGTTGAGGCCGGCCGAGGCCAGTTGCTCGCACACGGTGGTGAACAGGTTGGGCGCGGTGGCCACGTACATGACCACGGTGTCAGCCTGGCGCTGCGCCAGTGACTCGGCCAGGCGGGCGTAGTCGTCGGGCTTGGAGAGGTCCATGCGGACAAATTCCAGCAGGTCGGCAAAGCGGGTGAACTCTTCCACGCTGGGGCGTTTGGACAGGTCGACCTGGTCAAAACGGGCCCGGATTTGGGCGCGGTATTGTTCGTTGCTCAGGTCGTCCCGGCCCACGCCAATGATGCGCCCCTCGGGGGGCAACGTGCCGTGGCGAAAGGCCTGGAACAAGGCGGGCATCAACTTGCGCCAAGCCAGATCGCCGGTGCCACCAAACAAAACAAGGTCGAAGCTCATGATCTATTGTTACTAAAAAGAAGACGTTGTAATGTAACTTTGTTTCATTGATAATTCAAGGCGGCTTCAAGCTCGTTCCTTAATTTCCCTGATTTTTTCACCCCCATGAACCAACTCGACGCACTCAAACAATTCACCACCGTTGTTGCTGATACCGGCGACTTCAAACAACTCGACGCCTTCAAGCCGCAAGACGCCACCACCAACCCCTCGCTGATTCTGAAGGCTGTGCAAAAGGCAGATTACCAGTCGCTGCTGACAGACACCGTGTCGCAGTACCGCGGCCGGGCGCTGGATGAAATCATGGACCGCTTGCTGGTGCGTTTTGGCTGCGAGATTTTGTCGATCATTCCCGGCCGGGTGTCCACCGAAGTGGATGCGCGTTTGAGCTTTGACACCAACGCCACGGTCACGCGCGGCGAGCGCCTGATTGAGCTGTACCAGGCGCAGGGCATTCACATTGACCGGATCTTGATCAAAGTGGCCGCCACCTGGGAAGGCATTGAGGCGGCGCGCTTGCTGGAGCAGCGCGGCATTCACACCAACCTGACTTTGCTGTTCTCGTTTTGCCAGGCGGTGGCCTGCGGCCAGGCCAAGGTGCAACTGATTTCGCCGTTTGTCGGGCGCATTTACGACTGGTACAAAAAGAACGCGGGCGTGACGTGGGTTGAAGCGGATAACGCGGGGGCCAATGACCCCGGCGTTCGTTCAGTGCGCGAGATTTACAACTTCTACAAAAAGTTTGGCATTGCCACCGAGGTGATGGGCGCGAGCTTTCGCAACGTGGGGCAAATCACGGCGCTGGCCGGCTGCGACCTGTTGACCATCAGCCCCGACCTGCTCGCCCAGTTGGCCGCCACCGAGGCGCCATTGGCCCGCGGTCTGGACGCCAAGGCCGCGCAAGCACTGGACCTGGCCCCCGTCAATTACGACGAGATGAGTTTCCGCCTGGCCCTGAACCACGACGCCATGGCGACTGAAAAACTGGCTGAAGGCATTCGCGGCTTTTGTGTGGACGCCGTCAAGCTTGACCAGTTGTTGCTGGCCGCCTGATTTTTGACCCCAGGAACGCCCCATGACACGTACCCGCTGCGACCGTACCCCTGCCTGGGGCGCACTCCAGGCCTCCTTCACCACCGCTGGCCACGCTTTTGACCTGCGCGCCGCGTTTGGCGCTGACCCCAAGCGGTTTGATACTTTCAGCCAAAGTGCCCCGCATGTCTTTGCCGACCTGTCCAAGAACCTGATCGACAGCGCTACGCAGGAGCTGCTGTTGGACCTGGCCCGCCAAACTGGCGTGCAAGCGCACCGCGACGCGATGTTTGCCGGCGAGGCCATCAACAACACCGAGCAGCGGGCGGTGATGCATTGGTTATTAAGAAAACCGGCTCAAGCCCTTATAGATAAAAGCGACTCAGCTACTGAAAATGTAGCGGTTGATGCTTTGGCCCCCGAGTTGGCCCAGGTGCACAGCACGCTCACCGCCATGCTGGCCTACGCGCAAACCGTGCGCGCAGACGCGGCCATCACCGATGTGGTGAACATCGGCATTGGTGGCTCCGACCTGGGGCCGCAAATGGCGGTACTGGCGCTGGATGAGTTTGTGCTGCCGGGCAAGCGCTTTCACTTTGTGTC
>CAZLRQ010000160.1:0-6123 GCA_964562035.1 uncultured Rhodoferax sp.
AGTTTGTTTTGCTAAACCATATTTTCTTAAACCCCTGAATAATGTTCTAGCATCAGCACCAGTAATTCCATTATCTCCAGATTGCCCATTTAAGATAGCTTTTTCAACAGCTACTGCCATTGACCTTTGTAGTCCAAGTCTTTTGTTTGCTAACATATCAATTGTTGCATCTGCTAAAGCCTCATAAGAGATTTTAGTTAATGCCATTAATTTTCCACCTCTATACTCAAAATCAATTTGAGAATCATTTGTGTCAGCAGGAGTTCCATATTCAGAAACTACAAATGCTTCCATACCAAATGAACCAATAGTATCTGTCATACCAAACGCATTGATTGATTCCATACCTATGATACCTTCTAAACCAGTCATAGCATACATATCTTGGATAAATCTACCTGAGAATCCTGAAGGAATCACAGCAGAAACATCAGAAACAGTTGTTCCAGCTTTAGTATGTAATTCATCTGCAAACATTGATAACTCTTTTTGAGTTAAGTCTTGCCCTAATGATTGTTTAGCTGATTTTAAGATATACATCATATCTAATACTTCAGCAACCTCTTTTGTTCTTGGTAATACGTTAGTCATTTCTTTATTTTCCTTTTTTGGTGCAACATTGTCAGGCATTTTAGCCACATTCATTTCTTTTGCCTCAGTAGCAACTTCGGCTAACTTTGCCTTAAATCTATTTTCTTTTTTCATTCTTAAATCTCCCGATTAGTTTATTTTATATAATTTTAAAAGGGAAGAACATTTAGCTCTTCCAACAGCACCTGATTAGTTATTTGATGACTCTATTAAAGCATCAATCTTTTCTAAAATATCACTAGCTGATGCTAATAATCTAACTTTATCATCGTTCATCAAATCATCAATTAGATAAGATGCTTCGTTATAAAGTTCCTCAACTTCATCATCTGAAAGTTCGTCTAAATTAACTGAAGATAAATACTCAACATTTAATTTACTTGAAGCCTCAGGTGTAACCTCTTCTACAACTTCCGTAGGAGTCACTGCAACATCTGCTTGTGCAACTTCCTCATTAGTTTCAGTTGAAATCTGTTCAGGAGTGTTATCTTCTACCTGCTCAGGATTACTTGCTTGTTCTTCTCCCTCTAAAATTACTGTGTCAGTTGCTGGTGCAGTTTCTACTACACCATTTGCTTCTACTGATTTTGTTACCAATACTTCTTCCCCTTTATTTTTTTCCACATTTGTAGTCTCAATAGGTTTATCTAATAAAGTAAACTCTTCAAGCTTGTCTGTAAATGCAGATAAAGCTCCTAGCATATTAGCTTTAGCTTCTTCTCCTGACATACCCTCGTACCAAATAACTTCATAGAAATTATCACTAAGAGTTTCTTCTAAGATTTCCATATAAAATCTTAGCTTTCTTAATTGATTGTATCCCTCAGCTTCTGTACTTTCAAAAGTCAAGCCCTTCATTACTTCTTTTATATCTTTCAATTTATTCCCTTCTTTAGTTATACAAGAGCAGTCTTGTGTTGGATTAGCTTTCTTTAATTGTTCAATATCGCAGCTAAATCCTACACATTTTCCATCTTGGATAATTGACTTAACTTCTGTATAAGTTTCAAGTTGAACTTCATTAGGAGTATCACCTAACCATTTTGCGAGTTCTAACATCTTCTTATCTTGTCTAAGTTTTTTTGTAGTTTCTATCTTTGATTTTGGATTGCTTCCGATAATATTCACAATAGAAGTTTCCCACACAAAACCTTCTGTGAAAGTTAATATATCTTTTCCCTCAATAGTTTTATATTCGTAATTTGTTGCAGAGAATCCAATAGAAAAGTCTGTCATAATTCCATGCTTAACTGCGTAGTAAACCTTATCATTTAACTTTTCGTGAACTTCACCATATAAATAAGCACCATCTGCTCTATGTTCTAATCTACATTTTCCTATCTTAATCTCTTCACCGTCGTGGTTAAAAAGTAATGAAGTACAAGTTGAAAGGTCAAAGCCTTTTATATCAACAAATTCTTCATCATAGTCAATGACTGGCTTCCCCATATCATAGGATTTAGAAGCATAACCTTCTATGTAAATTACACCTTCGCCTTCTTTTGTTGTTTCAGTGGTTTCAAGAGCTTTTGTCTCAAATCCACTATATGTTTTAAAATTTAATTGTTGTTTCATATTATCTCAACACCTCTCATATTAAGCTCTCCCTGAATTGTTTGGCTCATTTAATGCACCCCCTTCTCCGTTTGGAATACCATCGCTAGGTGTTGTCCCAGTCCCAGTTGAAGTATTAGCATTACTTGAAGCTAAGTTTCTTGCAATATCTGCTTCAAAGTTTTCAAAAGAAACAGGAGATTGCCCAGTCAAGAAAGCAGGTGAGATGTGTAAATCAGCAGACTCAGTTTCTAATGGAGCTAATCCACAATAAACCCTTGCCTCATTTAAGCTTCTAATTCCCGATTTAAGTGATTCATTGGCAATAGTCAATTTATCTGTATCACTATCCTCTAATAAGTCAATCTCACTAAAATCAAATCTAACACTTACATTTTTCACACCACCAAAGTCTCTATAATATCTGGTAAAAGCACTTGATAAAGTTGTGAATAAAGGTCTTAGCTGAATCTGAAACCAAGTTCGATTCGCCATTTGCATAGTTGTACCTTGCGTTGAGCTTGAATACTCTCCAAGCAAATAACTCGGCATATTGAATGATTTACTAATCTCATCAGAAAGTTTTGTTATAATATCTAATACACCTGCTGTTGTGAGGCTGTCTGATACTTTATCTAATGTAAACTTTTCTGAATTAATTAACAATGCTTTTGGTGCATTTGAACCTAAGAAATCTTGCAGTGATTTCTTAACAGCTCTACCTTGTTCCTCACTAAGTAAACTGTCGCTAGAAGCTATAATTGAACTCTTACCTCCACTTGCAATATACTCCCCCATAAAGTTATGAATACCAAGAATATTCTCAATAGTTTTCATCAATGCTTTAATCTTTGGTATAGCATATATTAGGTTGTTTGCTGTAAGGTTTCTTGTTATATAGATTACTTCCGAGTATTTGTAGATTGTTTCAATCCCCGTTGAACTTCTATGTGTGAATGTTTCTATGGATTGATTTGAACCTAAATTAGCAGAGAATTGGTCATCAGGAACAATAGACCAATCTATCATACCTTTTCTGAATGAATACTTGCTCTGTTCTGGAATCAATAATACTTTATCATAAGTCATCATAGTTCCAAATAGCTCAAATAAGAAGTCACTCTCTGATTGGTAATCATTCATATATAACCCATCAGATTGCTTAAATGTAACTGTTTTAAAATTCCCTTTAGTATCAACTTTACCATACATAAACTTAGCACTTGAAGCAACTAATGCAGAAGTTCGTATTAAAGTGTCTAATCTTGAACTTGCATTAATATATGCTTGAAATTTTCTATTATCTAATGGAAGATTCCCACCATTTTGATAGGCAGTAGCTTCCGAAGCAGTTATAACAGTCTTTTCTCTTTGCTTAGTTGGTTGTGATTTTGTTTTAGTGAATCCAAACAAGCCCATCATATAACTCCTTGTAAGTTGTGTGACATAGCATAGATGTTACCATCTGTGTCAGTGATTCTTACTAATAACTCTATGGTGGATTTGTTTGTGAAAGTCGGTGTATAAGTATCTGTGAAAAAATCACCTAGCTGTTCTAGTGTAGCCCAGTCTTGAATGATTGTTGCAGCATTTCTACCATCATTGATTTGTAGCTTATATTCTACTTCAGATATTTGCGTATCTGCTATACTATCTACTATGAAAAGTTTTATTAGGTTTTGTTTGCCTTTTAAGACTACTTCAGAAGATAATACATTTAAAACAAAGTTTATTTTATCAAACTTCATAGTCTCTCCTTTGTGTTGGTTTTTGTTCCTAACTTAACAGTCAGGCCATCCTTCTATTTTAATCATTATTTTCCCACGATGTCATTTTTCATCAATACCTTTCAGTAAGGTCTTTAGCATATCTTGTGTTTTAATATGTTGGTTATATAAATCAGCAAGACCCATAAACACCATAGCTATTCCAAAGAATATAAGTGATTTATCTAAGTTGTTGTTTACAACGCTTTCAAACATAGCTATTGCTACGAATACCACTGAGTGTGTTAGCATAGTATTCCATTTAGCTTTTATTTTATCAAACATTTGTTGGTTTCCTTTTGTGTTTATCCTAACTTAATAGGGTTGGTATTTGTTGCAAGATTTAGCAATCTGGATATTCTTCAACTTTAATCATACAGTTGCTCCTTTGTGTTGGTTTTTGTTTTTAAGATAAAGGACAAGAAAACTTGAAACCACCATTTAGGTTTTCCACTTGGGCTATTCTTGCAATCCTTTATACTGGGATTTGTTTTGGGTACTGTTTTAAGATATTATGAAAGAACTGTGCGAGGTTTTATTGTGTGTGTAAGTTGCGTATATGAGTGTTTGTAAACACTCAAAGTGACTCCCAAGCAAATGGTCTTTACCAAATTGATTTGAAACTTGACCTGCTACAATTTTAAACTCAGCATATTCCATCTGTGATATATGTATTGGACATTTATCTGAGATAAATAATCTAGGTACACCATTTTCACCCTTACCTTGTAATATCTGATTTACATAATCAATTCCCGCTGTTCTATTGTTCTTAGCTTTATGAATAGTAAGGTCAAACATTCTCGAAGCCATCGTTCCTGCATCTAAATTCGCAGGGTCTCTTAGAAAAATTATTGATTCAAAAGGTACATCAAACTTCTTAGCAAAATCTACCATCTTATTCTTTGTAAGATTTATGAAATCATAAGCAATTTGACCTTGTATATAATACTCGTCAATTAAATAGTATGTTTCAGTCTTATTGTTATATAATACAACAGAATGCCCCGAACCATCCACTATTCCAAAATCCATAGATACAACCACATCACAATGGTGAATCATATCTCTTATTTGAGAATCTGTTAATCTAATAATATGCTTATCTTTATCAAAGTTTCTCATAATAGTTTTGGTTGTTTTTGTGAAGTGGCAAAGATATTCTTGTGCCCATATTTCAGGGGGGGTATTATCTTTTATATGTTGAATTTCTTCTTTAGTTAAGAATGGGCTTGTATATATATCATAAGTAAAAGAAAGAAATCCTTTTTCACCACGCATACCACTTAAGAAATATCTTCCGAATAGAGAACCTGTTGCAGTCCCTCTAGGGGTTGATATAATAATTAATTTACCATTTCTTATGCCATCTTGTGACCCGTAGGTACTCATTGTAGGCATAAGCATATTAATAATAGACTCCATATAGTCTATTGGTATTAAGAACCCTTCATCAATATATATTTTAGAAAATTGACGCCCAATACCCAGCGTATCGAAGTTCAGATATGATGAAACTTGTAAAGAAGTATTTAACTCAGGAATATAAATGTACCCTTTTTTCTTTTCCCATTTAACTTTTCCATCAAGTTCTTTTATTTTTAATAAGTTAGAAAGAATATCTTGAAACCATAATTCAGCTAAACTTGATGAAAAGGCTACTAGCATAATCTTGGAGTTGGGTGTTAATAAATCAGAAGTGGCAATACCTTGATTTAGATATGTTTTACCCCACCTTCTCGAAATAAGAAGAGTCATAATATCCCAAGTATCAAGCAAAGGCTTTTCAAAGTATTTTGCTATCTCTTTTTGCTTGGGGTGAAATGATTTACCTACCCTTTCAACAATCTTCTCAGGAGATACTTGACCCATATATTTTTTATATTCTTTAACTTCTTTTGATACTATTAAATCAGGAGCAGCACTCACTTACCACCCCCGACCGATATTGATGCGAAGAGATTAATCAACGAATTGCCATTATCCTCAGGCACAGCTGATTGCTGTTTATGTAAATTTGATTGAACCTCAGACAAACTCAGCTTCCCAAACAAATTATAAAGTACAAGCTCAGTCTGACCCTTAGCCATCAACTCTCCAATATGATTCTTCCACAAATTCAATCCCTCATTTACAAGTGAAGTACTCATAGCAAGGCTCATCTCAGCCTTTTGCTTAGCTTGTTCTTTCAAAAACTCACTACCATCAGCAC
>CAZLRQ010000161.1:0-6089 GCA_964562035.1 uncultured Rhodoferax sp.
CGCTGCGCATTTTGATTGACGTTGACGTAAACGTCAATTATGCCGTTGGTTCCGGCGCCTCTTGAACAGCCTTCCTTAAAGCCGCGGCGGCCCAGCCCGGACCAGTTGGACCACTACACTTCCGGCTTCCCTCATTGACCCACCCACTGCCCCAGCCGCCACCATGGACTTTTTTATTGCGTTTTCCCTGATTGCCTTTGGCGTTTACGCGCTCAAGTCGGCTGACCAAAAGCGGCGCATTGCCTTGCTCGGCAGCCACCTGGGCCAGTACGAAATCGAAAAGCTGATGGCGCACCTGACCGAGGGCTACCTGCGCGCGCTGGGCGAACCCGACCTGGCCCGGCGGGCGCAAATCTGGCAACTGCTGGACACGACGGAGGCGGCGCTGTGCGAGCAGTTCAACCGCTTCGTGCTGGCGTTTTCCAAAGTGGAAGAATCGCAAACGCGGGTGAGCCGGCTGACCCTGGCCTTGCCGCACGCCGACAAACTGTTTCCCCAAGCCACGTTTGACCTGCGCAAGGTGCTCAGCATCCACGCCCAAGGCCTCACACAAGCGGTGCAAAACAGCGCCAACCGCTCGCCCAAGGACAAGGCCTACACGCTGTCTGCCGAGTTGTTTTTGATGCAGCACACCTGCCACTGGTTTTGCCGCTCGCGTGCGGTGGCGTCAGCCCGGGTGCTGGCGCGGCACCAAACCTCGCACAGCCAACTGGTGCAGGCCGTGGCCCCGGCCACACGGCAGGCTTACCTGGCCATCACCCAGGGTTGACAGATTGGCTTGACGCACCCGCGCCGGGCCGGGTTCAAACCCAACGAGGAATGGCGTCGTCCTTGAGTTGCTGGCGCAAGGCCGCGTAGTCGGGCACCACGGAGCGCACCACGGCCCAGAAACGCGGGCTGTGGTCCATCACCCGCAAATGGCTCAGTTCATGCGCCACCACGTAGTCAATCACCGGCAGCGGGAAATGCATCAGCCGCCAGTTCAGCCGGATGGCGCCATCCAGGCGCGCACTGCCCCAGCGCGTGGCGGCGTTGCTCAGTGCCAGTTGACGCCATTGCACTTGCAACAGGGGCGCAAAATGATCCAGCCGCGCCACAAACAGGGGCCGGGCCTCGGTCATCAGCCAGCGCTGCACGGCCGCCTGAATTTGGGCACCCTGCGCCTCGGGCGGCAAAGCCAGTTGCAAAACATGCCCGCTCTCGCCCGGCGCTTGACCATCAGGTGGCGCCACCAACACGGGGGCGACTTTACCGCGAGTAACCGGCGGAACCAGCGCGACCGTGACCGGTTGCCCCATGAAGGGAAATGTGGCGCCGTCTTGCCACACCGTGCGCCGGGCCGCCAACTGGTCATGGCGCAGGCGGGTTTGGTGAAGCTTTTGCACAATCCAGCGTGCCTTGTCCTGCACCGCCGCGTCCACTTGGTGCAGTGGCACCCACTTGGGCGCACTCACCACCAGCCCTTGCGGCCCCACCGAAAACCCGATGGTGCGCCGCTGGCCCCGCTTGAACTCAAAGCCCACCACCGCCTCGCCCAGCCGGGCCTCGCGGTTGGCGCGGGGGTGCTGAAAAGTAGCCAAGGCCACTGCGCCACGCTCGGATACCGGGGCAACCTCCACTACGTTTTCAATAGCTGAAAGTCCTTTACCATCAAGGGCTAGAGGCTTATTTAGCTCAAAAAGATCACGCGTGAACTGAAACAAGGGGTGCATGGCTGCAGCACCCGGCGTCAACGGTAGGCGTCGGGGTCAATGCGCTGCATCTCGGCCTCAATCCAGGCCTCGACCTCGCGCATGAGTTCTTTGGGCTCGCGGCCCACGCTGGGCATGGCGGGGCCAATGGACACCGTCACCACCCCCGGGTGTTTGACAAAGCCCTGGCGCGGCCAGCACTTGCCCGACGACACGGCAATCGGAATCACCGGCGCGCCGGACTCCACCGCCAGCCGAGTGCCGGCCGTGGCGTAAGTGCCTTTTTGCCCCCGCGCCATGCGCGTGCCCTCGGGGAACATGATGACCCAGGTGCCCTGGCCGAGCAGGCGCTTGCCCTGCTCAATGACATGCTTCATGGCCGCGGCACGGGACTCGCGGTCAATGTGAATCATGTCCAGGCGCGCCATCGACCAGCCAAAGAAGGGAATGCGCAGCAGCTCGCGCTTGAAGACAAACGCCAAAGGGTGCGGCATGAGGGTGGGCAGCAGCAGGGTCTCCAGCGTGGACTGGTGCTTGGACAGCAAAATGGCCGCGCTGCTGGCGCCTGCAGGCAAGTTCTCCCGGCCAGTCACGCGCACCTGAACGCCCAGAATGACGCGGGTGCCCCAAATCACCAGGCGAAACCAGTTGACGGCAAACCACCACAGCGGGGTGCGGCGCACCCACAGCGAAATGATGATCAAGGTCAGCGCCCACGGGATCACCGTGATGAGCATCCACGCCATGTGCAAGGTCGAACGAATCAGGGGCATATAGTCTTTTAGGGCTCTAGCCCTTACTGGTGCTGCACAAGCAGCTATTATTTATGGAGCAAGAGTCAGGCTGACGCGCCCATGGTTTCCCGTGCGATCAGAAAGTCGGCGAAGGCAGCCAGGTCGGCGTGCACACGGGTGGCGGCAGGAAAGGTGTCTGCCAAGGGCCGATTGCGGTAGGCCGCGCCTTTGCCAGTCAACACCAGGTGCGGCTCGCAACCCGCCGTCGCGCCGGCAATGAGGTCGCGCACAGCGTCACCCGCCATGGGGACATCGCCCAAATCCACGCCATAACGCTCACCAATCTGCTCAAACAAACCGGGCCCGGGCTTGCGGCAGCGGCATTTGTCGTCGGTGGTGTGCGGGCAATAGAACACGGCGTCAATGCGCCCGCCCACGGCGGCCAGCATTTTGTTCATCTTGGCATGCACGGCGTTGAGCATGGCCACGTCAAACAGGCCCCGCCCCAGGCCCGACTGGTTGGACGCAATCACCACATGCCAACCCGCATGGTTGAGCCGGGCTATGGCCTCCAGCGCGCCGGGCAGCGGGGCCCATTCCTCAGGCGCCTTGACAAACTCGGCGCTGTCTTCGTTGATGGTGCCGTCGCGGTCCAGAATGACCAGCTTCATGTTGCCGGTCATCATGGGCGGCACCCAAGCCGCACCGGCTGGGGTTTCAGGCTGAAGGGGCGGTTAGGCATGGCGTCAGGCCGCCAGACGCGACAGGTCGGCCACGCGGTTCATGGCCTCGTGCAGGCATTTCAGCAGGCCCTGACGGTTCAGGCGCAGGTCCATGGCCTCGGCGTTGACCATCACGTCGTCAAAAAACGCATCGACGGGCGTCCGCAGTGCCGCCAGCGTTTGTAGCGAGGCGGCGTAGTCGCCCGCCTCAAACTGCGCTTGAGCTTGGGGCGCCACGGCTTGCAATGCGGCAAACAAGGCAACTTCTGCCGGCTCTTGCAACAAAACCGGGCTGACATGGGCATCCACGTCGCCCGCCTTCTTCAAAATGTTGCTGATGCGCTTGTTGGCCGCCGCCAGCGCCGCCGCCTCGGGCAACGCGGCAAAGGCGCGCACGGCCGCCAGCCGCTGCGCCACCTGGCCCAGACGCTGCGGGCGCAAGGCCAACACGGCATCCACCTCTTGCGCGCTGTAGCCCTGCTCGCGCAAGGTGCCGGCCAGGCGGTCAAAGATGAAGTCAGTCAACGCTTGGCGGGCATCCACAATCTTGTCGCCAAAGGCTGGCACAGCCGCCGCGACCAGCTCATTCAGGTTCAACGGCAAATTCTGCTCCGTCAGCATGCGGACCACACCCAAGGCATGGCGGCGCAGCGCGAACGGATCTTTGTCACCCGTGGGCAGGTTGCCAATACCGAACATGCCGGTAAGCGTTTCCAGCTTGTCCGCCAACGCCACCACCACACCCACCGGGTTGCGCGGCAAGGCGTCGCCGGCAAAACGGGGTTTGTAGTGGTCTTCAATGGCCAGCGCAATGTCTTCCCCCAAGCCGTCGTGACGCGCGTAGTAGCCGCCCATGATGCCCTGCAGTTCAGGAAACTCACCCACCATGTCGGTCAGCAAATCGGTTTTGGCCAGTCGTGCAGCCAGGTCGGCGGCCTGCGCCAGCGCTGCGCCGCCCAACTGCTGCCCCAGCGCCTGGGCAATGGCGCGCACACGCTCAGTGCGCTCGCCTTGCGTGCCCAGCTTGTTGTGATAGACCACTTTGTCCAAGCCCGCCACGCGCGATTCGAGCGTTTTTTTGCGGTCTTGGTCAAAGAAGAATTTGGCATCGGCCAAGCGCGGGCGCACCACGCGCTCGTTGCCGCCAATGACCGCGCTGGCATCCGCCGGGCTGATGTTGCTGACCACCAAAAACTTGTTGGTCAGCTTGCCGGTGGCGTCCACCAAGGGGAAATACTTCTGATTGGCCTTCATGGTCAAAATCAGGCACTCTTGCGGCACGTCCAGAAACTGGGCCTCAAACTCGCACACCAGCACGTTGGGGCGCTCGACCAAGGCGGTAACTTCACTGAGCAAGTCTTCGTCCATCAGCACCTGGTAGCTGGGGCCAAGCTTTTCGGCGGCAGCGGCCAGTTGGGCCACGATCTCGAAACGCCGCTGGTCAAATCCGGCAATGACTGCACCTTGGGTCAACAGCGTGGTGGCGTAGTCATCGGCATGGGTGATGACCACAGGCGAGACCTTGGCCTCAAACCGGTGACCTTGGGTGCTGTGCCCCGCCGTGAGCCCGAGCACTTTTACAGGCACCACAGTGCTGCCGTGCAAAGCGACCAAACCGTGGGCGGGGCGCACAAAGTGCACACTGCTCCAGCCGGGCAAGTCGCAGTCGCTCTCCAGCTGATAGCTCATGACCTTGGGGATCGGCAACTTGGCAATGGCCTCTTCCAGCGCTTTTTGCAGACCGTGGTCCAGCGAAGCGCCCGTCATCAGGCTGTCAAAAAACAGCGCTTCGGCTTTGCCGTCGGGGGCGCGTTTGAGTGCCGCCACCGTCGCCGCGGTGTCTGTCAGGTCAGCCCCCAGCGCTTGTAGTTTTTTCAGCAAGGCCGGCGTCGGCTGGCCTGCGGCATCGAGCCCGACGCTCACCGGCATCAATTTTTGTTGCACCGCCTTGTCCGCCGCCTTGCGGCAAACCTGGGTCACATGGGCCGCCAGCCGGCGGGGTGAGGCATAGGGGGTCACCACGGAGTCGCTGCTTGCCAGCCCTAGCGCGCGCAACTGATCGGCCAGCACGGTGGCAAAAGCATCACCCAGTTTCTTCAAGGCCTTGGGGGGCAACTCTTCAACGAAGAGTTCAACCAACAGGTTTTGGGTTGTCATTTCTCAGGCTACCTTCTTCGTCATCTGTTCCACCCACTCGCGCGGCGCCATGGGGAAGCCCAGGCGTTCACGGCTCTCGAAATAGCTTTGCGCCACGGCGCGCGCCAGGTTGCGAATCCTGCCGATGTAGGCCGCCCGCTCGGTCACGCTGATGGCGCCACGCGCGTCCAGCAGGTTAAAACTGTGCGCGCACTTCAGCACCTGCTCGTAAGCGGGCAGCGCCAGTTGCTGTTCAATCAGGTTTTTGGCCTGCTTTTCATGGGCATTGAACGCGGTGAACAAGAAATCAGCATCGGAGTGCTCAAAGTTGTAGGCCGACTGCTCTTTCTCGTTTTGCAGATAGACATCGCCGTAGCTCATGGTGTCGGTCCACTTGAGGTTGTAGACGTTGTCCACGCCCTGCAAGTACATGGCCAAACGCTCCAAGCCGTAGGTGATTTCACCCGTGATCGGCCGGCAGTCAATGCCACCCACTTGCTGGAAGTAAGTGAATTGCGTCACTTCCATGCCGTTGAGCCAGACTTCCCAACCCAGGCCCCAGGCTCCCAACGTCGGATTCTCCCAATCGTCTTCAACAAATCGGATGTCGTTCTTTTTCAGGTCAAAGCCCAACGCTTCCAGCGAGCCCAGGTACAGCTCCAGAATGTTGCTGGGCGCAGGCTTGAGCACCACCTGGTATTGGTAGTAGTGCTGCAAGCGGTTGGGGTTCTCGCCATAACGGCCGTCTTTAGGGCGACGGCTGGGCTGCACATAGGCGGCCTTCCAGGGCTCGGGGCCGAGCGCTC
>CAZLRQ010000162.1:0-5916 GCA_964562035.1 uncultured Rhodoferax sp.
TCTGCCTCACCTCCCATGGTCATGCCCCTTCTTCCACTGACGCGACGGCTTTCTTTCATGCCCACCTTGGCCAGCGCGTTGGTGCTGGCCGGGCTGGTGTGGTTCTGCGGCTTGGCTCACGCACAGTCGCGCGAGGTGCGGGTCGGCGTTTACCAAAATGAGCCCAAAATTTTCATGGGCAACAACGGGCAGCCCACCGGCATTCTGGGCGACCTGCTGGTGGCCATGGCCGAGCGCGAGGGCTGGACGCTGCGCGCCGTGCCTTGCGAATGGCAGGCCTGCCTGGACGCCTTGCAGGCCGGTCAGATTGACCTGATGCCCGACGTGGCCTACACCCCCCAGCGCGCCGAACTGTTCGATGTGCATCCAACCCCGGCGCTCCTGAGCTGGTCCCAGGTGTACCGGCACCGCGGCACCCCGATCAACTCGGCGCTGGACTTGAAAGGCAAGCGCATTGCGGTGCTGGCCGGCTCGGTGCAACAAACTTACCTGGAAAACCTGATGGCAGGCTTTGGGTTGAAGGCCGAGTTGGTGCCGGTCAACTCATTCAACGAAGGCTTTGCGCTGGCCGCCTCAGGCGAGGTGGATGGCGCAGCGGCCAACCGCTTTTTTGGTGACCTGCAAAGCGACAAATTCGA
This sequence comes from uncultured Rhodoferax sp., assembly GCA_964562035.1. Taxonomy (GTDB): domain Bacteria; phylum Pseudomonadota; class Gammaproteobacteria; order Burkholderiales; family Burkholderiaceae_C; genus Rhodoferax. The sequence goes on from CAZLRQ010000162.1 coordinate 639, forward strand.
TCTGGAACCCACCCCCATCCTGTTCCAGCCGGCGCAACTGTTTTACGCCACCGGCAAAGGCCGAAACGCCGACTTGCTGACCCTCATTGACCGCAACCTGCAGGAGTGGCAGGCGCAGCCCGACTCGGACTACTTCAAGGTCCTTGGCCGCTGGATGGAAGCGCCCCCGCGGTTTGTCATTCCGGCGTATGTGCCGTGGGGTTTGGGCGCGCTGGTGTTACTGCTGGCGCTGGCCCTGGGTGCCGGCGCCTGGCTGCGCCGCGAGGTGGCCGCCAAAACGCGGCACCTGTTGGCCAGCGAAAACAAGCTCAACACCATTCTGGACAGTGTGGATGCTTACATCTACATCAAAGACCCGCAGTTACGCTACCAATACGCCAACCGCCGGGTTTGCGAGTTGTTCGGCCAAACGCTGGACCAGGTCATCGGCAAAACCGACGCCGAGTTTTTTGACGGAACCACCGCCGAAAACCTGCGCATCAATGACCTGCAGGTATTTAAAAACGATACGCGGGTGGAGGCTGAGGAGACCAACCGCACCGCCGACGGCGCCAGCACACAGACCTTTCTGTCCATCAAGCTGCCCTTGCACCGCCCCGACGGCTCCGCCTATGCGCTGTGCGGCATTTCCACCGACATCACCCGGCACAAGCAGGCCGAAGAAGCCATCCACCAACTGGCCTACTACGACCCCTTGACCCAGTTGCCCAACCGCCGCTTCCTGATGGAGCGCCTGCAGCAAACCCTGGCCGCCAGTGCGCGCAGCCACGCGGGCGGCGCGTTATTGTTCATTGACGTGGACAACTTCAAGGACCTCAACGACACGCTGGGCCATGCCATGGGCGACCAACTGCTGTGCCAGATGGCCAGCCGCCTGAGCACCTGCACGCGCGCGCAAGACACGCTGGCGCGCCTGGGCGGCGACGAATTTGTGGTGATGCTGCAAGACCTGAGCCCGCAGCGAGATGAGGCCGTGCAGCAGGCGCGCCAGGTGGCGCAAAAAATCCTGACGCAGGTGAGCGCGCCCTACCCGCTGCAGACCCAGGCCTACCAAACCAGCGTCAGCATTGGCATCGCGCTGTTCTCGGGGCCGGACGTCAGCCGGGACGAGTTGCTCAAACAGGCCGACCTCGCCATGTACCGGGCCAAAAACGACGGCCGCAACACCTTGCGCTTTTTCAACACCGAAATGCAAGCCCAGGTGAGCGCGCGCATGGCGCTGGAGTCTGACCTGCACCGTGCCCTGGCAGCCTCGGAATTTTTGCTGTTTTACCAACCGCAGGTTGACAGCGATGGCCAATGCCTGGGGGTGGAGGCGCTGGTGCGCTGGCAACACCCGCAGCGCGGCTTGGTGCCGCCCGTTGAATTCATTGGGCTGGCCGAGTCCTCGGGCTTGATCTTGCCGCTGGGCCGCTGGATCATGCGCGAGGCCTGCCAGCAGTTAGTGGCCTGGTCTCACACGCCGGACAAGGCGCACTACACCATTGCCGTCAATGTGAGCGCGCGCCAGTTCCGCCAGGCTGATTTTGTGCAACAGGTGCAAGTGGTGTTGCAAGACACCGGCGCCAACCCCCAGCGCCTGGAGCTGGAGCTGACCGAAAGCCAGTTGGTGGACGATGTGGAGGGCGTCATCACCAAGATGGAAGCGCTCAAGGCCATGGGCGTGCGCTTCTCGCTGGACGACTTTGGCACCGGTTACTCGTCGCTGAGCATGCTCAAGCGCCTGCCGCTGGACCAGCTCAAGATCGACCAGTCCTTTGTGCGCGACGTGCTGACTGACACGCAAGACGCCAGCATCATCAAGGCCATCATCTCGCTGGGCGACAGCCTGGAGCTGGAGGTGATTGCCGAGGGCGTGGAAACCGCAGACCACCGCGATGCCTTGCAGGGACTGGGCTGCCACAAATTTCAGGGCTATTTCTTTGGGCGGCCGGCGCCAGCGCAAAGGTAGCAGCGCGCCGGGGCCGTTGGCGGCTTCAGGCCTCCCGCCGCGCCAGCGCCAAAAACGCCCCCAAACCCAGCATCGTGACACCTGACACGCGGGTCATCAAACGGGCACGCGCGGCGCGGGCGGTACCTGACTTCAGCAGACGATGCGCAGCAAACACCGCCAGCACATCGACCAAGGTGTTGAGTGCCACGCAGATGCAGCCCAGCAACACCAACTGCGGTACCAAAGGCTCGCCGGGCATCACAAACTGCGGCAAAAACGCCAAAAAAAACAGCGCTGTTTTGACGTTCAGCGCCTCCACGGCGATGCCCTCTACCAAGGCACGGCGCGCGCCTTGTGACGCCACCGCTTCAACGGCCACCGGTGGGTCTTGGCGCATCAGCATGCGCAGACCCAGGTACACCAAGTAAGCCGCCCCCACGTACTTGAGCACATTGAAAGCCCAGGCGGACTGGGCAATGATGAGCGACACGCCCAGCGCGGCAGCCAGCACATGGAGTAATCCGCCCAGGCCCGTGCCAAAGCACGAGGCCAAGCCTTCAGTGCGGCCACCCGCCACGGTGCGCGCCACCACATAGGCAATGCCCGGCCCAGGGGTGAAGGCGAGAACAAGGGCTGCGATCAGAAATGGAATGAGTGACATGATTAAAACTGCAATGAAATGAAGATGGCTGACGATGGAATCTTGTAGGTAAAGGACCCGCTCACCGGCGTTCAAGGCGCGCCCCAAGCACCGGCGAAGGCCGGTGGGCAAGCGGATGCGGGATGCCACCGTCGCCGTAGGTGTGAACCACTTCGGCAATCACCACTTGGTAACCCTTGAGCCACTGTGCTTGCTGTTGCTTTGCGGCAAGGTGCACAGGATGTTTCATGAGCGCCTGCAGGGCCTCCATCGACTCCCAGTAATACACATTGGCGATGAGCCCGGTGGCGGGGTTCTCCCAAGTCTCTTCGCCCAGGTAGCCGGGAGTGGCTTTGGCAATGCGCGCAATTTCGGCATCCAGCACCTCAAACGCCTTATTGAACTCGCCCTTGGCGAAGGTGAACGTCGCGGTGTACATGGTGTTCACACGGCCCGGCGCATGGCCTGTGCCAGAGCGCTGTGTCCGCGCGCATCCAGGGTGTCGGCAGCGCCCAGACGGTCTCGTGCCTCCCGGTTCTGGCTGAGTTTGACCTTGCCGACCATCGATGTGATGGCAATTTCAATGCCCACGATGTGATGCAGCATGGCGTCGATGAACTCGGGCTCGGAGTCACCCATCTTCCAGGGCTGGGGCTCAATGGCCTCATGTCGTCGGGTCAGCCGCGCCACAACGCGACGGACAAACCGCACGTCGTCATGTACGGTGAGTGTGCCGTGCGCCTGGACCACTTCGTAGTTCCAGGTCGGCACCTGGCGATGCGCTTCATGCTTGCTGGGGTACCAGTTGGGCGATATATAAGCCTGTGCGCCGCGAAACACGACCATCACCGGCGTGCCGCTGGGGCAACGCTGCCACAGCGGGTTGGCACGGGCGACGTGGGCGATGAGCACGCCGTGTGGCCCGGCATCGACATCCAGTTCAAACGGCAGGTGGTCGGCATCCAGCCCGGCACTGCCGTGGGTAACCAGCATGCCCAGTGGGTGCTCGCGCATGATGCGCTGCAATGCCTCTGGTCGGGTTTCAGCAAAGTGGGCGGGAATGTACATCGTGGGCTTTTGAACGGGATATGACGGATGGCGACCGACTATCGCCGGCAACCGGCACAATTGAAAGAACCAGTTTTAAGAAATATTGATGGGCCAGTTGAAACACTCCACCCCTGAGGCGCCCAGCAAAAAAGGCGCCAGCGCCGGGCGCGTTGTCTATGACCGGCTGCGTGCCCAGATGACAGATGGCACCTTGCCAGCAGGTGCACGGGCGCCGTCCACGCGGGGACTGGCGACTGAGTTGGGCGTGTCACGCACAACGATCACGGCCACCTACGAACAGTTGGCAGCCGAGGGTTATCTGACCACATCCACCGGTCGGGTGGCCCGCATCGCCAGGCCGCTGGCGGCACCGGCAGCGTGCGGGCTGCCAAGCAAACGATTGACCCAAGCGACCCCCGCTTTGTCTGAATTCGGGCACCGGCTGCAGGCCATCAGCATGCCGGCCTTGGCGCCTGCCGACCCTGCGCGATTTGACTTTTTGTACGGGGCAGTGGCCCATCGGGACTTTCCAACCCTGGCTTGGCGGCGGGCCTACCAGACCGAACTGCTGCAACAGCAGCACCGCCTGTACTATGTGCCGCCCGAGGGCGACGCCACACTGCGCAGCGCACTGCAAGGCTATCTGCGACGCGCACGCGGCCTGGTGTGTGATGCCGAGCAACTGCTGGTGGTGCACGGCTCACAACAGGCCATCGACCTGTGTGCCCGGCTGTTGCTGGATACGGGTGATGCCTTTGTTTTTGAAGACCCCGGCTACCTGATGGCACGGCGCTGCTTTGAGGCGACCGGCGCCAGCTGCCTGGCCACACCCGTGGATGCGCAGGGCCTGGAGACCCACCACCTGCCCCAGAACAACAAGGCGCGCCTGGCTTATGTAACGCCCTCCCACCAGTTCCCCCTGGGCGGCGTGCTGCCCATCACCCGACGTCAGGAGTTGCTGCAGTGGGCGCAGCGCCAAAGCGCCTGGATTGTGGAAGACGACTATGACGGCGAGTTCCGTTACGGACAGCGCCCGATCGATGCGCTGCAGTCCATTGATCGTGATAGTCGCGTGATCTATATCGGCACCTTCTCCAAGGCGTTGTCGCCCCAACTGCGGCTAGGCTACCTGGTGCTGCCACCGGCGCTGGTGCCGGTGTTCCGGCAAGCCAAGCGCTTGAACGACCGCCATGCACCGGTGCTGGAGCAGCGCGTGCTGGCATCCCTGATCACCAGCGGCACCTACGAACGCCATGTGCGCCGCATGCGCCGCGAAAACGAGCGCCGCCGGGCCGCCCTGCTAGAGGCCGTGGCCTGCTATCTGCCCAAAAATGCGCAGGTGGGCGGCACAGCGGCAGGCCTGCATGTGGTGTTGTGGCTGCCGTCGCTCAAGCCTGCTGATGAGCCGAGTTTGGTGAGCGCGGCTCGCCACATAGGGGTGGGTATTTACCCGGTCTCCACGCTGTATGACAGCCCCGAATCCGGGACGCCATCTCGCCCAGCCGGTTTTATCTTGGGCTATGCCAGCCTGACTTTGGCACAGATTCAACAAGGCCTGCAAGCCCTGGGCGGCTTGCTGGCCACCTGGGCACAGGGCAAGGCCGCTTACTGAAAAAGCTTGTCCACCTGGAACAGCGTCAACAAACCCATGACCG
>CAZLRQ010000163.1:0-5879 GCA_964562035.1 uncultured Rhodoferax sp.
GCGGCGTGGGCATTGGCTTCTGGGTGTGGGACGAGTGGAACAACCTGAACGTCAAGAACATCATCATCGCCATCTTTGTGATTGGCATTGTGGGACTGGTCCTGGAATACGCGCTGATCAAAATCGCCACCGCGTTCACATTTGAAGAGGTGAAATCATGAACGAATCAATGACATCGAAATACATCGAAATCTCGGGTGTTGAGCAAACCTTCAAGACCAAGAAGGGCCCGTTCTGTGCCCTGCAAGGTGTCAACCTGAACGTGGCCAAGGGCGAGTTTGTGGCGCTCATCGGCCACTCGGGTTGCGGCAAGTCCACCCTGCTGAACCTGATTGCCGGGCTGACCATTCCTACCCAGGGCCACCTGCTGTGCGCCAACCGCGAGATTGCGGGCCCCGGCCCCGACCGCGCGGTGGTGTTCCAGAACCACTCGCTCCTGCCATGGCTCACCTGTTTTGAAAATGTGTACCTGGGCGTGGAGCGCGTGTTTGGTGCAGCCAACCGCACCACCGGCGCAGCTTCTGAGAACAAGGCCCAGCTCAAGGCCCGCACCGATGCGGTGCTGGCCATGGTGGGCTTGACCGCCGCCGCGCAAAAGCGCCCCGGCGAAATCTCGGGTGGCATGAAACAGCGTGTGGGCATTGCCCGCGCCCTGGCCATGGAACCCAAAGTGCTGCTGATGGACGAGCCCTTTGGCGCGCTGGACGCGCTGACCCGCGCCAAGCTGCAAGACGAGTTGCTGGAAATCGTGGCCCGCACCCAGAGCACCGTGGTCATGGTGACGCACGATGTGGACGAAGCCGTGTTGCTGTCCGACAAGATCGTGATGATGACCAACGGGCCAAGTGCCACCATTGGCGAAGTGCTCAGCGTCGACCTGCCGCGCCCGCGCAACCGGGTTGAGCTGGCCGACAGCCCGCAATATTTGCAGTACCGCAAAGCCGTCATTGACTTTCTCTACACGCGCCAGGCGCACGTGGAAAAAGTCGCTTAAACCGGCGTCGTTTTTCCCAGTGCACCATTCGGTGCACTTTGCGGCGCACAGCAACTGTGCGCCGCACCATTTCAGGCAGCCATTCACGCGCCATCCCGGTACAAAACTGCCAAAACAGACGCCCCAAGTTGGCCCGTTTTTTGCACTGTTTTTGGGAGTTTTACTCAGTACCAAAGGATTTGCACCATGGCGGGCTTTCGCAGCTTTCTGAAATCAGGCCACTCCCCGACCCTGTTCGCGGCATTTTTGTATTTTTCGTTCTCGTGCTGCATTTGGGTGCTTAACGGCGCCATGGCACCGTTCATCTCCGAGACCTTCAACCTCAGCCCTGCCCAAAAGGGCTTGATGCTGTCCATCCCCATCATTGCGGGCGCGCTGATGCGCTTTCCGCTGGGCCTTTTGTCGCAGTACATTGGCCGCAAAAAAGCCACGCTGGTTGAGATGGCCTTGATCATGGTGGCCATGCTGTTTGGCTTTTTCTTCGTCAAGAGCTTCAACGACCTGCTGGCCATGGGCGTGCTGCTCGGCATTGCCGGCGCCAGCTTTGGTGTGGCCTTGTCCTTGGGCTCGGGCTCGTTCCCGGCCAAGCACAAAGGCCTGGCCATGGGCTTGGTGGGTGCGGGCAATGTGGGCACGGCCGTGTCGGTGCTGATCGCCCCACCGCTGGCGCAGGCCTATGGCTGGGTCGCCGTGTATGGCTTGGCGGCCATTGCCATCAGCATCCCGATGGTGGTGATGGTGGTGTTTGCCAAAGAGCCAGACGACCTGGACAAGCATGCGCCGTTCAAAGAGCACATTGCCTGCCTGTTTGAGAAAGACGGTTGGGCCTTTAGCCTGATCTACGCCATCACCTTTGGCGGTTTCATTGGGCTGTGCACCTTTTTGCCCACCTACTACTACGACCAGTTTGGTGTGAGCAAGGTGCAAGCCGGGCAACTCACCATGCTGGCGGCATTCATGGCCGCCGCAGTGCGCGTGCTGGGCGGCTGGATCTCGGACCGCTGGGGCGGGGTGAATACCTTGCAAGTGGTGCTGGTGACTGTGTCGGTCACGCTGGTGCTGTGCGGCGTAGCCACCGAATCGCTGGCCGCCACCACTTTGCTGTTCATTTTGTGCTTTGCCGCACTGGGCGCAGGCAATGGGGCGGTGTTTCAGTTGGTGCCGCTGCGATGGCCACTCTCCACCGCCGTAGCCGGCTCCATGATTGGCGAGGTGGGCGCGCTGGGCGGCGGCCTGGTGCCGGGCGCCATGGGCTTGTCCAAGCAGTACCTGGGTACCTACTCGGGTGGCTTTTACCTCTTTGCCGCGCTGTCCGTCATCATGTTGGTGATGCTGCGCATCATGCAGATTCGCTGGACCCGCACCTGGGCTGAAAAAGGTGGCCGCGCACGCACAGCGTGACACTGACACCCAGGCGAGCAGCCTATTTAGGCAAAAAAAGCAACCAATACACCAACAACAGGTTCAGCAGAACCGACACGCCCAGCACCAGTTTCCACACGCTGGTGGGGTCACGCTGCATCAGCGGCGTGCCTTGCGGCGCGTTGAGTGGTCGGCTGGCGCCACGCTCCAGTGCCAGCAGGAACTCTTCTGCGGTCTCAAAGCGTTGGCGCTTGTCGCGCGCGACGGCTTTGCGCAGCACGTGGTCCAGCCAGATGGGCACCTCGGGGTTGTGGCGGCTTGGGGGCGTGGGATCGCGGTAATAGCGACCCACCTGGTAGGGCAGCACGTCGCCATAGGGCAGCTTGCCGGTGAGCAACTGGTACAGCGTGACGCCCAGCGCAAACAGGTCGCTCTGGGCATTGGGCAGTTCTTCGGCGGCATCTTCTGTATCGGCCTTGCCGTTGCCTGGCGCCTTGATGTTGAAGCCCCATTGCTCGGGGTTCACGTAGCTCGGGGTGCCCGCGTGCAGGGCGCGCATGGCGGCGCTCTCGCGCCCGCTCAGTGCCACACCCAGGTCCAGCACGCGCAGCACGCCGTCATCGCCGATGTGCAGGTTGGCGGGTTTGATGTCGCGGTGCACCACACCTTGGCGGTGCAGGCGCGCCAGGGCCTTGAGCGCCTGCATGGCGTAGCTCAGCGCCAGTGTGGGCGCCACACGCGTTTGGCGCGTCAGCACTTGCTGCAGGGTCTCGCCACCATGCCAGTCGTACAGCACATAAAACGCCGAACGCGCTTGCCCGCTGGGTAGCCGCTCATGCACGGCCACCAGGTTGTCAGCCGCGCGGGACGACTGCATGCGCAGGGCCAACCAGGCCTCGTGGGCCAGCATCGCGCGCTCCTCCTGGTCGTGGGCGCGGGCGGTGTTCAGGGTCTTGAGTGCGTACAGTGCCTGTGTCGCCGGGTGCCTGACCTGGTAAAGCACATTGATGCCGTTGTCGGCGATCGGGGCCGTCACCGTGAAGCCATCCAGCGTATCGCCCACCTTCAGGCGCGGCGGTATGGGCAATGTTTCGGCCATGCGGTTGGCGTCGTTCAGCGTGGCTTGCAACAGCCCCTGCACGCGCACCACCATGGCGGTCACATTGTCATCACTGCCTTTGGACAGGGCCAGGTCGACCAGCTTTTGACTGGCCTCACGGGCATCCGGCATGTCAGCGTAGCCGGGCAAGCTGTGCTCGGGCACCTTGCCGTGCACGCCGTCGCTCAGCAAAATGAACAGGTCGCCCACCTGGAGGTCGCCCTGCAAATAGTCCACCACCAGGTGGTCTTCAGCCCCGACCGAGCGCAGGAGCTGGTGCTTGAAGTCGGGGTGGTTGACCACATGGTCTTGCGTGAGCTGGGTGGCCTGGCCGTCGCGCACCAAATAGCAGCGCGTGTCGCCCACATGCGCCAGTGTGTAACTGTGGCCGCGCAGCACCAGCGCGGTCAAGGTGGTCAGGCCCATGGCGGGATGGCGCCGGCGATTGATTCCGCACAACCAGGTGTTTTGCGCTGCAATGATGCGGTCCAGCGCCACGGTGGTGTCCCAGGTCTCGGGCGTGCCAAAGTAATCACGCACCAGGCTGGTGACCGTGGTTTGCGCCGCTTCGCGCCCCATGCCACCTGCACTCACGCCGTCGGCAATGGCCACGATGGAGCCCATGTCTTCCTGCCCTTTGGTGGGCAGCATGGCGGCACAAAAGTCTTCATTAAGAGGTTTGCGCCCGGCCAGGGACGCAAAGCCAATGTCTATTTCAAAAGCCATGCACCAAGACTAGCAATTTCAGTGCCCAACTTGGTCATTTTTGCACCAACTTTGTGCAACTCAACCCCCAATTCAGGCCTCATCCCACCAGCATTTGCATGCTGCACTCGTAGTGGGCCGAGAGTTGCTCAAACAAGCCCAACAGGGTTTCGCTGCCGCTGGCCAGTTCATTCAGACAGACGCTGCGCTCACCCACGGGCAGGCGCTGTGCCGCCCTGGCCGCTGCCACCACCTGCAACCAGGCCACCCCCGCGGCACCCAGCGTGTCGTTGATGGCCGGCGTGCTCAGCGGCAGGCCGTTCAGGTAGGTCAGCGCGGCCTCAAATTCTTGTTGGGCAGCCTGCATGCCGGCCAAGGCATCTTGGGCAGCCGCACCCTCCCCGGCCAAGGTCAGCAAAACAAATTTGCTAAACCGCTGCGACAACATGCGCTGGCGCCCCGCCAGGTTAAGCACCCGCAGCGGCGCGCCAACGCCCGAACCTTCCAGGCTGGTCGTCAGGCTTTCAGCGCCCAAGAGCAGGGCCTCGGCTTCTTGATCCACCCGCTCGGTCCCCCCTTGGGCCAACGCCAGCTTGAGCCGCTCCCAAATCTGCGCCACATGCGCCAGCAAATCGCCGTAGGTGGGTTGCGACAGGCTTTTGCGCAACAGGGCAAAGTTGGCGTCCACCCAAGCCACAGACTCCTGGAGCAGCTTGGTGTGCTGGACAACTTGCACCTGGGCGCTTTGCAGCAGGTGCAGCTTGACCAAGCGCTGCGACAGCATCCGAAGCTGGCCTGCACGGTTCACGCCTTCTGCAAAGTGGGCCGACTGGATGATGTGCTGCGAGAGCTGGCCCATGCGCTGGTTGGAACTCATGGCGGCCGAGCGCAGGGTGCGAAAAGCATCGTCATCTGACAGGCTTTGGGCACGCATGAGGATGCCCTTGGCCCGGTCCACGGCCTTGCGCTCCTCAAAACGGGTCACAAGTTCCTCATAGGCCTGGCGCTGCGCTTGCGTCTGCTTGAAGCGGGCTTGTGCCAGATGAATCAGCGGGCGCAACCGGTTGGCCCCATAGCCGTGTACGGCATACACATGCACCCCGCACTCGGTGGCTTGCGCGATGTGGTCGGCATCCGTGTCGTGCGTAAAAACAATCAGGGGGCAAGGCGCGGTCTGATCCAGCCCCTGCAGCGCCTGAAACCAGGCATTGGCCAGCAAAGGCACATCACAAATCACCACATCTGGTGCATGCCGCACCACACCGCGCACCAATTTACTGCAATCGTCCACCGTTTCCACCACGGACATGCCCGCGGCAACCAAGTCAGCCAACAAGGTGGGCGCGGTCATAAAACGGGTGGCGCACAGCAGAACGGTGGTCATAACAGTCGGGTTCCAAGTCAAAAAGGCGTGACGCAGCGGCGATGCGTGAGACCGGCAATCATATGGCACAGCTCTTGCATGTACCGATGCAGACGCAACGCCGCGTCGTAACGAGATGACAGCCTTGCCAGTTCTGCGCACAACGAAGTCGCGCGGTAACTTTCTGTCCTACGCCAGTGCTTGCTGGTGCGCCCCTACATACGGCGCGGAATTCGTTTATCCCCTATTTCTGGAATGCAGTCCCACTGCGTCCGCTTTTATCTTCTCGACCTTTGGAGTAGCCACTATGAAAAAATCGAAACTGGTAATGATTGGCAACGGCATGGCCGGTGTGC
>CAZLRQ010000164.1:0-5874 GCA_964562035.1 uncultured Rhodoferax sp.
AAATGTTGCCGGGGTTGGTTGACCAGCTCACGCCTAACGGCACTTTGCCCCAGGGCGGTTTGGGCAATGCTGGTGATTTGATGGGGATGCTGGGTGGTTTGCTGCGGCGCTGAAATCTGCGCGGGGTCGTCATTTTTTCTTTTGAAGTTTTTCGTAGTGGGTCTGGGGGATTTCAGGCGGCAACCTCGCGGGCGCGTTGCGACAGGCTGTCCTGCGCCGCTCATGTCCCCCGGCCGTGGCCTTCGGCCCGGGCCTCCTCCTTGACTTCGCTCTGCAGGACAGCCTGTCGCAACGCGCTTGCGCAGTGGTTTTGCAGGCCACGTCATTCGCCCTCGCGTGACTAAGTGGCTTAATCGCGATGTTTTACGTATCCCTGAGGGCTTGTACGGCGCTGAGTCCGCTGCGGATGGCGCCTTCGAGCGTGGCGGGATACGGGCCATGAATGTAATCACCGCAGGCCACCAGCCCTGGGGCAATGGCTTGTGGCGGCCGCACCAAGTCTGGGGTGCAGGCAAAAGTGGCGCGTTTTTCGATGACGGTTTGTACGGGCTGCAGCGTCAAGCCGAGTTGTTGCTGGGCCTGGCGCAGCACCTGGGCTTGCAAGACCTGCTGCTCGGTGCCGCTGGCGCTGACCACAAAGGCCAGCAGACCGGCTGGCCCGCCGAGTTGCCCGCGGTCAAACACAAACTGCGCGGGCGCTGGGGTGGCGTCGTTAGCTCGTTCTGGGTTGTTGCCGGCATGGCTGCGCAGCGTCAGCATGGGGTGGGGCAGGGTGGCGCCAAGTGCCCAGGCATAGACCGTTGCAATGGCTTCAAACTGAAGGTTGCGGGTGGTGTGAATCCAGGGGTAGAGTTGATCAGCTATTGAATCCGTAGCTAACGAAGCAATACCCTCAAGGGCTAGAGCCGTATTTGATGCTGAAGTGGCCAAAATCACCGCGTCAAACGGCTCCCCCTGCACATGCCAGCCGGGCCCCTGCGGCGCGATGTCAGTCACCCGCTGACCCAAGCGCACCTGCGCGCCGCGTTGGCTCACCCAGTTGGCAGCGGCGGTGGGAAAGAGCGCGGCCATGTCCACGCGTGGCAGCAGCAGGCGCGAGCCGCCTTGCACGCCAAACAGCGCGTCTTGCATCACCTTTAAAAATACCTGCGCGCTGGCTCGCTCAGACGGCGTGTTGAGCGCGGACACGCACAGCGGCTCTATCAGCTCAGCCAGCACGCGTGGGCGCAAGCTCTGGCACAGGTTGCTCACGCTCCAATGCGCCGGGCACTGAAAACCCCGGCGCTGCCAGCCGGTGGCGGTGCGCAGCAAAGACCATTTGTCAAGCAGCGACCAACCACGTGCGGTGACGATGCCGGCCAGCGCGTCCAGCGGCGTGGGCCAGGCGGGAAAGCGCAGGCCCAAGCCGTCGGGGAACACCAGCGCCATGGGTTGACTGAGTAGCGCCGTGGTGGGGTCAACGCCTACCTGCTGCATCAGGCGCAGGGTTTCGGTGTAAGCCCCAATCAGGATGTGTTGCCCGTTGTCCAGCACCACGGGCGTGCCATCGGGCAAGGTGCCATTCAGCGCTCTGGCCCGCCCGCCCAGGGCGCGAGAGGCTTCAAAAACAGTCGCGTGGTGGCCGGCTTGGGTGGCCGCCACGGCGGCGGCCATGCCGGCCCAGCCGGCGCCGATGATGGCGATTTTCATGCGCGGAGCAGCGTCAGATGCGCCCCAGCGCCTGCACCTTCCAGGCCAGCCAGAACTTGCGCAGCGGTGTCAGGCTGACGCGCTGGTGCAGCACCTGAAAATTGTCACGCTCAATTTCAGTGAGCAGGGCGCGGTAGATGCTGGCCATCATCAGCCCCGGCTTTTGCGCACGCCGGTCAGCCGCTGGCAGCAGGGCCAGGGCTTCGTCGTACAGGCCTTGGGCGCGCTGGGCCTGGAATTTCATGAGGGCGGTGAAGCGGTCTGAGTACTGGCGTTTAAGGATGTCGTTGGCTTTGACCTCAAACCGCTGCAGCTCGTTGACCGGCAGGTAAATGCGCCCGCGCAAGCTGTCTTCGCCGACGTCGCGGATGATGTTGGTCAGTTGCAGCGCCTGGCCCAGTTTGTGGGCGTAGGCCGTGGTCTCGGGCTGGGTTTGGCCAAAAATGTTGGCCGCCACCTCACCCACCACGCCCGCCACCAGGTGGCAGTAGCGCTGCAGGCCGGGGTAGTCCAGGTAGCGGGTTTGCTGCAGGTCCATCTGGCAGCCTTCAATCACGGCTTGCAAGTGGCGCTGCTCAATCTGGTAGTCGGCCGCCAGCGGCATCAGCGCTTTCATGACCGGGTGGGTGGGCTCGCCAGCAAACGCTTTGGCCACCTCGGCTTGCCACCAGGCCAGTTTGGTGCTGGCCACACCGGCGTCCACCATGTCGTCCACCACGTCATCAACCTCACGGCAGAAGGCGTAGAACGCGGTGATGGCGGCGCGTTTGGGCTTGGGGAGGAATAAAAAAGCGTAATAAAAGCTGCTACCGGACGCGGCGGCTTTTTGCTGGACGTAGTCTTGGGGAGTCATTGTTTGTTTTTGTTGAGATGGGTAGTTTAAACAGGGCCTTTTTGCACTGCGCCTCGCGGCTTTTTCCCCTACCGAGACCTGCAAAAAAATCAAAAAACTACATCCAAAGCGCCCGCCAGACCAAAACCGGCACATCCCAAGCGCCTAACTTCGGCCGCGCCCGCCAAGTCGCAAACCCCATCGCTTCCACCTTGTCCAGAATCCGCAGCCCTCCCTGAACTACCAGGCGCAACTCCCACCCCGCGCGCCCTGGCACCCGGCACGCCAATGAAGCACCTTTTAGCATCCTGGACCTTGCTGCCATTGCATAGTCAGCTATTAATTTAGTCGCGTTAGGCGACGTACTGTCGGGCTGCAAGTCAGCATCCGTCACCCCATGCCGCTGCATGGCCGCCACGCTGGGGTACCAGCGCGCACGGGCTACATCCACGCTCACGTCTTGCCAGAAGTTGATGAGCTGCAAGGCGGTGCACACATCGTCGCTTTGTGCCAGCAGGGCTTCGTCATGAATGCCATACAGGTGCAGCAGCAGCCGCCCCACCGGGTTGGCGGAGCGGGTGCAGTAGTCGTGCAGTTCGGCATCGGTCTGGTAGCGCCGCTTTTCAGCGGTGAAATGCACATCCTGCTCAAAGGCGTCCAGCAGTTGGGCCAGCAAGGGCACCGGCAGCTTGAATTCGTCAATCACCCGGGCCAGCGGGTCAAACACCTGAGGCCACTGGCCGCTGTGGGACTGGCCTGTAGCGCAAGCATGTAAGTCGCTGCGAAACCTCTTCAAGTCTTGCAGGCGAGCCGCGGCGGGGGCGTCTCCCTCATCGGCCAGGTCGTCGGCAGTGCGGGCAAACCAGTAAATGGCGCTGATGGCCGGGCGCAGGTGCTTCGGGCACAGCCACGAGGCTACCGGGAAATTTTCGTAATGGTCCACACCGTGGGCGGCTGCTTGGGTGCTCAACACACCTTGTCCCATGGCATTTGAGCGTGCAAGGACCCCCAGATTGACAGCCCGCTGTAACAAATTAAACTTACTAACCAATTGGTCATTAATGAATCTCTGTGTTTTTTGAAAAGCGAATCCTGCCATGAATCCTGCCTCTCTCATCACGTCACGGTCCATCAGGGCGCTGCCACTGCTGCTGGTGTTGGGCTTGGTGGCGTGCTCCAAGCCCGCACCGCCAGATGAGCCGATTCGTGCGGTCAAGCTCATGACGGTGGGCGTGCAGCCCATGCAGTCGGGGGTGGAGTTTGCCGGTGAGGTGCGCGCCCGGGTGGAGTCGCGCTTGAGTTTCAGGGTGGGGGGCAAGCTCACCGCCCGGCCGGTGGAGGTGGGGCAGCGCGTCAAGGCGGGGCAGTTGTTGGCGCAGTTGGACCCGCAGGACTTCCGGCTGGCGGCCGACGCCGCCCGCGCACAACTGAGCGCGGCCAGCACGCAGCGTGACTTGGCGGCAGCGGACTACCAGCGCTTCAAGGCGCTGAAGGACCAAAACTTCATCAGCGGTGCCGAGCTGGAGCGTCGCGAGACCACCCTGAAGGCGGCCAACGCCCAGTTGGCGCAGGCCACCGCCCAGGCCAGCAGCCAGGGCAACCAGACCGGCTACACCCGTTTGCTGGCTGACGTGGCCGGTGTCATCACTGTGGTTGACGCTGAGCCGGGGCAGGTGCTGGCCGCGGGCGCGCCCGTGCTGCGCCTGGCCCAGGACGGTCCGCGCGATGTGCTGTTTGCCGTGCCCGAAGACAAGGTGGCCGCCATGCAACCCGGCTCGCGCGTGACCGTGCGGCCCTGGCAGGCGAGCACCAGCCTGGCGGGCGTGGTGCGCGAGGTGGCGGCCAGTGCCGACCCGGTGACACGTACCTTTGCGGTGAAAGTGGCCTTGCCAGCGGGTAGTGCGCTGGCCCTGGGCAGCACGGTGTCTGTGCTGCCGCAGGCGCTGGACCGCAGCGGGACGCCGGTGATCAAACTGCCCACCAGCGCCTTGCTGCAAAGCGGGGCGTCCACCGTGGTGTGGGTGCTGGACGCCGCCAGCATGACGGTGCGCCAGCAGCCGGTGCAGGTGCTGACCGCCGATGGCAACGAGGTGGTGGTGGCCAGCGGCTTGCCGCCCGGTGCGCAGGTGGTGACGGCCGGTGTGCATGTGCTGTCGCCGGGGCAACAGGTCTCGATTTATAAGCCAAATGGGGCTCTAGCCCCCGTCGGATATGGACAAGCAGCTACTGATTCAGTAGTGTCTGCATCGCCGCTGGCACCCGCGTCTGCCGCCGCAACCCCTGCCAAGTGAGCGGCCCATGACACGCAAACACCGCACCCAGGGTTTTAATTTGTCCGAGTGGGCACTGGACCATTCAGCGTTTACCCGCTACTTGATGATTGTGCTGATGCTGCTGGGCACCGCCGCCTACTTTCAGTTGGGGCAGGACGAAGACCCGCCGTTCACGTTTCGGGCCATGGTGGTGCGCACCTACTGGCCAGGTGCCACAGCCCAACAGGTGGCAGAGCAGGTGACCGATAAAATCGAGCGTACTTTGCAGGAGGTGCCTTACGCCGACAAGATTCGCAGCTATTCCAAGCCGGGCGAGTCGCAAATCATTTTCCAGATCAAAGACTCGTCCAAGGCCAGCGAGGTGGCCAACGTCTGGTACAGCGTGCGCAAGAAGGTGGGCGACATTCGCGGCACCCTGCCGGCGGGCGTGCAGGGGCCGTTTTTCAACGATGACTTTGGCGACGTGTATGGCGTGATTTACGCGCTGGAGGCCGATGGCTTTAACTACGCCGAACTCAAAACCCTGGCCGACGATGCCCGCCAGCAACTGCTGCGCGTGCCCGATGTGGCCAAGGTAGAGCTGTTTGGCGTGCAGGACGAAAAGCTGTACCTTGAAATTTCCCAGAAGCGCCTGGCCCAGTTGGGGCTGGACATGAACCAAGTGCTGGCGCAGTTGAGCCAGCAAAACGCCGTGGAGTCGGCCGGCACCGTGCAAACCCCGCTGGACGTGGTGCAGGTGCGCGTGGGCGGGCAGTTCAACGCCCTGGATGATTTGCGGGCCATGCCGATTCGTGGTGCCGGCTATGGCGCGGGCACCACGGCCGGGGGCAGCCAGCTCCGGCTGGGCGACATTGCCACCATCCAGCGCGGTTATGTTGACCCGCCTGCTGTCAAGGTGCGCCACCAGGGGCGCGAGGTGATTGCGCTGGGGGTGTCGATGGCCAAGGGTGGCGACATCATTGCGCTGGGCAAGGCGCTCAGTGTGGCGACGGCCGAGCTGGAGCGCAATCTGCCGGTGGGCGTGCAACTGGTGCAGTTGCAGGACCAGCCCAAGGCGGTGGCCAAGTCGGTGAACGAGTT
>CAZLRQ010000165.1:0-5814 GCA_964562035.1 uncultured Rhodoferax sp.
CGAGCTACCAGGCTGCTCCATCGCGCGTCAAGCTTTGTAGTGTAGCACCTTACGTGCATTCATTTTTTGGTCTGCCTATTCCCAGACTAGGGTGTGGGCAGACAATCAGTTCAGGCAGGGCCATGCGCAGCCCTGACTGAAAAGCCCGCGCAAGAGCCAAGCCGCATCAACCGCTTTCAAAACAGTCAGCACAATCGCAGCGTGGACCGATTTTGGGCTCCTCTGTTTAATCAAGGGCATGCGGCTACTTCACTGCTGCCGAGGGTGGCTGAAGCCCCCAAGCGCCCTGATTTTTCAAGTTTGACGCTAAAGTCTGCCCATGACCACTCAACGCCCACGCCTGACAGTCTTTTTCGATGGTGCATGCCCGATGTGTCGCCGAGAGATCGCTTATTACCAACGCCTGGACAAGAACCGGGTTGTCGCTTGGCAGGATGTTTCGGTGACGGCGCCCTTGCTTGAGTGTCCGGATGGCCTGTGCCAAGCCGACTTGATGAAGCGGTTTCATGTCATGGACTCAGCCGGCCAAGTGTTCAGTGGAGCCGCGGGTTTTGCGCATCTTTGGCGTGTTCTGCCAGCACCGTGGTCGCTGTTGGGTCGATTTGCAGGCCTCCCGGGCCTGGTACAGATGCTTGAACTGGCCTACCGTGGCTTTCTGCCGCTGCGGCCTTGGTTGCAAAGGCGATTTCGATAGCGCCTCGCAGGGCGCTCGGCAAGCGCACGCAGGCCTGGCTCAGTCCTTGACGCTGGCCATCAGCGCCGCGAAGCCCACAAAAGCACCGCCCGTGAGCCGATTGAACGCTTTCAGCACTTTGGCCCGCTGCAGGTAAACAGACAGGCGCTTGCCACTTGCCGCGTAGACAAAGTACCAACTGACTTCAATGGCCGCAAAAGTCGCCAAAAGTATTCCAAATTGCGGCAGCTGTGCCATCGCAGGATTGATGAACTGCGGAAGAAAAGCGACTGCAAACAGAATCGCTTTGGGGTTGCTGGCCGCAACCAGCATTCCCTGGCGAAACAGCGCAGCGGGCTTCACCACCGGCTCCGTCACCCTTGGAATGCCTTCGGGGTGGTCCGGCACTGGCGCGCACCAGCTCTTGACACCCAGGTAGGCCAGATAGGCCGCCCCGGCGAGCCGCAGCGCGTCAAACACAGCCGGGAACGTTTGCAGCAAGGCGCCCAGCCCGGCGGCTGAAATACTCATCATGGCCAGCAAAGAGGTCATGCAACCCAGCATGGTGGCCGTCGCGGAACGCAATCCAAACCGGGCGCTATGGCTCAGAACCAACAGCATGTTGGGCCCAGGTGTGGCGGACACCACAAAGGTCATCAGGACAAAAAGCCACCAGGTTTGCAAGCTCATCGCGTTCAACATCCATTGGGGCAGCTTGCCCCAGCGGCGCTTGCCCGAGGTGCAAGTATGGCCCAGTTCGATGGAGGAAATTCATCGCCATGGCCGCACTGCAGCGCGTCTGCACTCCACGCGAGCAGCGGTGTTGCGCCATTTTTAAACGGAGCGCCCCGAACCTATTGCTCCAGTGGCGCAAAATCAGACCCTTGCCGTATGGCTTTCCCCCCAACCGATTGAGCCCCGACCTGTGACTGAAACTACCCAAGCCCCCACAACACCTTGCCACGCCGGACGCTGGCGCGCCGCGACTATTTTTTGCCTGCTGGTCATTGCCTTTGGTGCGGCCACCGGCATGAGCATGTTTGAGCAGTTCAAGGCGCAGATGGCTTACCTGCAAAAGCAGTTGCAGACCACGCCGCAGATCAAGTACCTCAGTGTGCTGCTGGACGCCCAACAGGCGCCCGCCCTGTTGGTCACCTTTGACCCGCAGGACAGAACGCTGCAGGTTCAACGCTTGAACGATGTGAAAGAAGGCCGGGAGGACACCATGCAGCTGTGGGCCCTGCGCGCCAATGGAGCACCCCGCTCTTTGGGCGTGTTGGCCAGCGCGGGCAAAACCTTGCGCTTGCCCGTAGACGAGCCAGCCTTGGCGGAAGTGGCACAACTGGCCGTCAGCGTGGAAAACAAGGGCGGCGTAACGCAAGAAGCCGGGCCCCGGTTGCCCTACTTGTTCACAGGCGCGGTGGTGCAAAAAGCACTGTGATGGGACGCTGTAGCGCCCCATGGAGGCGCCGCAGCCGCCCGTGCACGGCGGGCGCCCTCAGCGCGATTAACTCTTATTTCTATAGCTACTCACGCAGAGCCAGTAAGGGCTAGAGCCTTATTTGGTACTTAAATATGCCAAGACACCCTCGCCTGCCCGCTTGCCGCTGGCCAGGCAGGCGGTCAGCAAATAGCCGCCGGTGGGGGCTTCCCAGTCCAGCATTTCGCCGGCGCAAAACACCCCGGGCAAAGACTCCAGCATCAACTGCGGGTTGATGGCTTCAAACAACACGCCGCCGGCCGTGCTGATGGCCTCGTCGATGGGGCGCGCGGCCACCAGCCGGATGGGCAGCGACTTGATAGCTGCGGCCAACTGCGCGGCGTCGTTGATTTGCGCTTTGCTGAGCACCTCATAAAGAATGGCCGCCTTGATGCCCTCAATGTGCAAGCGACTTTTCAGGTGGCTGGACAGCGAGCGCGTGCCGCGCGGGTGGCGCACCTCGGCCAGCACCTTCTCAGCGGACATGTCGGGCAACAAATCAAGGTAAAAAGTGGCATGCCCCTGGGCGATGAGCTCGTCGCGCAGCAGGCTGGAGGCAGCGTAAATCAGGCTGCCTTCCACGCCAGTGTCGGTGGCCACAAATTCGCCTTTGCGTTGAAACGCCACGCCCTGCGCCGTGGTGAAGTGAATCGCCACCGACTTGAAGGGCTGACCTGCAAAACGGCTGGCAAAGTGCTCACTCCAGCCCACAGGAACGGCGATCGGCACCACTTGCACGGGCAAGGGCTCGCCCACCGGTGGCAGTACCGATGACAAAGCCACATCAAAACCACAGTTACTGGGCAGCAGCGGCGACACGGCCACGCCGCGCGCTTGCAGCCACGGCACCCAGGCGCCGTTGGAACCCAAACGCGCCCAACTGCCACCGCCCAGCGCCAGCACCACGGCGTCAGCCTGCACCTGCACTGGGCCTTGCGGGGTGTCGAAATTGAGTTGCGTGGTGGTGGCGCCGTCCTCGCCCACCGCGCTCCAGCCGGTCCAGCGGTGGCGCATGTGAAACTGCACGCCCGCCGCGCCTTCGGACGGATGACGCAGCCGGTGCAACCAGGCGCGCAGCAAAGGCGCGGCCTTCATATCCACCGGAAACACGCGCCCGGAGGTGCCCACATAGGTTTCAACCCCCAGCGCCTGCGCCCATTCACGCACCTGGTCACCGCCAAAGCCCTGCAGCAAAGCCTCGATCTGCTGGCGCCGGGCGCCGTAGCGGGAGGCAAAAATATCGGCTGGCTCCGAATGCGTCAGGTTCAGCCCCCCTTTGCCAGCCAGCAAAAACTTGCGCCCCACCGAAGGCATGGCGTCATACACATGGACTTCCAGACCCGCTGCGGCCAACACGTCCGCAGCCATCAAACCGGCCGGGCCACCCCCGACCACCATCACTTTTTTCATCAAATCTCTATTCACTTGGGCTCACACACATCTGCTGGGATTCAGCACCGGGTAAATGTAGCCTCTCACCGGTGCACGTCGATTAGTCAGCGTCCCGCACTTCCACCACCGTGCCCTGCCCGGTGAAAAAAGCGGCACGCACCACATCGTCGGGGTAAATGGCCTGCACGGCGTCGCGGTACTCGCGCAGTTGCGCCATGAGTTCGGGCTGGTCTTGGGGGGCGTGGGCTGACTTGTAGTCCAGCACCCACCACTGCCCCTCAAAACCCGCATCACGGCGCTGCACCAGGCGGTCCAGGCGCAGGGGCTCGCCCTGGTACATCAGCTCTACCTCGTTGCCTTGCCAGTCCACCACCGCCGGATTCCAGGCCCAGGCGCCCTCGCCCACGAGGATGCGATGGGCAATCAGCGCGGCCTGCGTGCCTTGCTCGGGGGTGAGCTCGAACTCGCGTGCCGCCGCTGCTGCATTGTTGGGTGAGGCGTCGCCCCACTCCAGCAGGCGGTGCATGGCTTGGCCGATGCGGGCGGTGAAGTCGTCGCTGGCCTCACCAGTGGGGGTAGCGAGCTCGCCCTGCTGTGACTTGTTGGGCAAAGTGCTTGCTTCATTTTCAATAGCAGCTTGCGCAGTCGGGACGGGGGCTAAAGGCAGTTCTTTCATATAAAACTCGGTGTCGCTCGTGGCGGTGGCCGCCAGCGTGGGGTGAAGGTATTGCTCAGGCGTGAGCTCGGTGGCCAAGCTGGACAAGCGCTGCCACCAACTGCGGTCCGCGTCGCGGTAGGGCTCAATGCTGGAAAACGCCAGCGTGTGACGCGCCCGCGTCAGCGCGACATACAGGGCGTTGAGTTCTTCGCGCTGGCGCTCAAGACGCTCGGCCTCCAGCGTGGGCAAGGCGCAGGCGGGCGGCTGGCTCTCGCTGACCAAAAACACAAACTTGGCCGGGTGCTCGGCCTCGCCCGGCCAGTCAATCAGCACGCCCATGGTGTCGGCGTTGCGCTCGGGGGTGTCGGTGTCGAGCAGCAGCACGGTGTGCGCCTCCAGGCCCTTGGCGCCGTGGATGGTGAGCAGTCGCACGGCCAGCGGGTTGACGGTGGCAGGCGCCAGCACACCGCCGCTTTTGAGGGCGCGCACAAAGGCGTAGGGCGTGGTGTAGCGCCCACCGCCCAGTTGCAGGGCCACGGCCAGCAGGGTGCGCAGATTGGCCAGCACCGCGTCGCGCTGGCTGATTGGTGCCACGCAGGCAAAGCGCGCCAGCACGTCACCATCGGTGTAAATAGCTTGCAGCGCGTCATGCGGCGGTAACTGGTCCAGCCAAGCCTTCCATTGAACCAAAATGGCACCTAGCCCCCGTCCATCATGGGTCGTTAGCTCTGTTTTTTGAAGTAATTCAAACCAAGGCTGGGGCGAGACTTGCTGGGCCAGCGCCAGTTGCACCAGCACGTCATCCCCCAGGCCAAACAACGGCGACTTGAGCACGCGGGCCAGCGAGAGGTCGTGCTGCGGCGACACCAGCACGTCCAGCAAGGCCACCACGTCTTGTACTTCGCAGCAGTCAATCAGCACCGTTTTCTCACCAATTTGCCCGGCGATGTGCAACTGGCGCAACTCGTCTTGCAGCGGCATGAGGCCGGCCCGCTTGCGTGACAAAACCATCACGTCCGAGGGCTGCAGCCCGTGATCTGCCAGGTGTTGGGCAATCCAGCGCGCCACCTGGCGGGCCTCGCGGGTGCGCAGGGTTTCTTCAGGCACTTCGCGCGGGGTGGTGAGGCTGTCGCGCCACGCATCAGCGCTGGCCTGGGCGGGGGCTTTGGCCGGGCGGGCAATGGGCGGCAGTTTGCAGACGCTACCCGGCAGGTCTGAGCTGGTGGTGTGCGGGCGAAAGCCCTCGTAACTATCCGCCTGCACGGCGTCCAGCATGGCGGCGTTGACGGTGGCAATCACCCCGGTGGCGTTGCGCCGGGTGTGGTCGCAACTCAGCAAATCACCACCCAGGCCGTCGCGCACAAAGGCCTTGGCCGCCTTGAACACCTGCGGCTCGGCGCGGCGAAAGCGGTAAATGCTTTGCTTGGGGTCGCCCACAATGAACACGCTGGGCGCCGTGGCCCCTTGCGCGCCGCTGCCACCGCCGCCCGCGCCGGCGTAGCCACTGAGCCACGACTTGAGCGCCTGCCACTGCAGCGGGTTGGTGTCCTGAAATTCGTCAATCAGCAAATGCTTGATGCGGGCGTCCAGCCGCTCCTGCACCCAGCCCGA
>CAZLRQ010000166.1:0-5800 GCA_964562035.1 uncultured Rhodoferax sp.
GCTTCGGGTTAACCCTAGCTGTTGATCGCCACAGTTGCGCCTGCTCCAACCAGACCTTACGCTTCGCCCGTTAGTTTTGATATTTTCCCAAAAACAGGAGACACGCATGAAGTTGAAATTAGTCGTAGCCGGTGTTTTGTTGGCGTTTGGATTGGGTGCCCAGGCGGCCCCCATGATCATCAAGTACAGCCACGTGGTGGCAGACGTCACGCCCAAAGGCAAGGCGGCCTTGAAGTTCAAGGAACTGGCTGAGAAAAAGCTGGCCGGTAAAGTGGAAATCCAGGTATTCCCGAACAGCCAGTTGTTTGGCGATGGCAAGGAAATGGAAGCGCTTTTGCTCGGTGACGTGCAAATCATTGCGCCCTCTTTGGCCAAGTTCGGCAAATACACCAAGCAAATCCAGATTTTTGACTTGCCTTTCCTGTTTGACGACATTCAGGCGGTGGACCGCTTCCAGGCCAGCAAGGAAGGCCAGAGCATGCTGAGCTCGATGACCAAAAAAGGCATCATTGGTTTTGGTTACCTGCACAACGGCATGAAGCAGCTCTCTGCCAACGCGCCATTGGGCAGCCCGGCCGATGCCAAAGGTTTGAAGTTCCGCATCCAGGCATCTGACGTGCTGGAAGCCCAGTTCAAGGCCGTGGGTGCCAACCCGCAAAAAATCTCGTTTGCCGAGGTGTACCAGTCGCTGCAAACCGGCGTGGTCGATGGCACCGAGAACCCGTGGTCCAACATCTACAGCAAGAAATTCCATGAAGTACAAAAGTACATCATGGACAGCAACCACGGCGTGCTGGATTACATGGTCATCGGCAACGCCAAGTGGTGGGCTGGTTTGCCCCCCGACGTCCAGAAGGGCTTGAGCGAAGCCATGGCCGAATCCATCAAATACGGCAACAAGGTCGCCTTTGACGAAGACCAGGACTTCCGCAAGAAAGTGATTGCTGAAAACAAGGCCAAGGTGTTGCCCATGTCCAAGGAACACCTGAGCGCCTGGCGCACCGCCATGCAACCGGTGTGGAAGAAGTTTGAAGACGACATCGGCAAAGACATGATGGCAGCGGCCCTGAAGGCCAACAAGTAACACCGGCTCATCTGAGCGTGTGAAATCGCCCCGGCTTGTCCGGGGTTTTTTTGGAACTTGAATATGAAAATAGTTGACAAACTGGAAGAGTGGATCATCTCCCTCATGCTGCTCGCCATGACCGCGCTGACTTTTGCGCAAGTGGTCATGCGCTATGTGTTCAACAGCGGCTTTTCCTGGGCGCTGGAACTGACCACGGTGTTTTTCGCCATCATGATCTTCACCGGCATTTCTTACGGTGTGCGTGTGAGCTCCCACATTGGCGTGGATGCGCTGGTGAAACTGATGCCCAAAGGGCCCCGGCGCGCAGTCTCCATTCTGGCTGTGTTGCTGAGTCTGGTGTATGTGGGGCTGGTACTGACGGGCGCGACAACCTACGTGCTGAAGATGAAAGAGGTTGGCATTGAACTTGAGGACATGCCGATTGAACGCTGGCAAGTGCTGGCTGTCATGCCACTGGGCATTGCACTCACCGGGTTTCGCTTTCTGCAAATCCTGACCGGCCTGCTGACCGGAAAAACCGACAGCCTGCACCTGGCCGATGAAGCGGCCGAAGCCATGAAACTCAAAAGCGAAGAGGCCACCCAATGACCACCCTGGTACTTTTTTCCCTGCTATTTTTCTGCATGGCCATCGGGATTCCGATCGCCATCAGCCTGGGCCTGTCCAGCCTGGTGACCATCTTCTTTTTCTCGCAAGACTCGCTGGCGTCGATGTCGATCAAGCTGTTCGAGACCAGCGAGCACTACACACTGATGAGCATTCCGTTCTTCGTGCTGGCCGGCGTGCTGATGTCCACGGGCGGCGTGGCCAAGCGCATGGTGAACTTTGCGATTGCAGCGGTGGGCCATTTGCGCGGCGGTTTGGCCATTGCGTCCATTCTGGCGTGCATGTTGTTTGCGGCGGTGTCGGGTTCAAGCCCGGCCACGGTGGTGGCCATTGGCTCGATCGTGATTGCCGGTATGGTGAAAAACGGTTACCCCCAGGCGTTTGCTGCAGGTGTGATCTGCAATGCCGGTACGCTGGGTATCTTGATTCCGCCCTCCATCGTGATGGTGGTCTATGCCGCCGTGACTGAAGTCTCGGTGGGCCGACTGTTCATGGCCGGTGTGATTCCTGGCATCTTGCTGGGCCTGATGCTGATGGTGGCCGTGTGGTGGCGCGCAGGTGCTCTCAAGATCAAGCCACCACCCAAGGCCAGCACCGGTGAAGTGCTGCGCACGTTCCGCGAGTCGATGTGGGGCCTGGCCTTGCTGGTAATCATCATGGGCGGCATTTACGGCGGCATCTTCACCCCCACGGAAGCAGCGGCCGTGTCAGCGGTGTATGCCTTGGGCGTGGCGGTCTTCATTTACCGTGACCTGAGCTTCAAGCAACTACCCCACGTGTTTCTGGAAGCGGCGCGCACCACAGTGATGCTGATGTTCATTGTGGCCAACGCCTTGTTGTTTGCCCACGTGCTGACCACCGAGCGCATTCCGCAAATCATTGCCGAGCAAATTGTCGGCATGGGCATGACGCCGTGGATGTTCCTGGCTGTGGTCAACATCATCCTGCTGATTGCAGGCAACTTCATGGAGCCCACCGGCATCATTTTGATTCTGGCGCCCATCTTCTTCCCGATTGCCACGCAACTGGGCATTGACCCGATTCACCTGGGCGTGATCATGGTGGTGAACATGGAGATCGGCATGGTGACACCGCCGGTGGGATTGAACCTGTTTGTGACCAGCGGGGTCACCGGCATGAGTTTGGTAGAGGTGACCAAGGCGGCCCTGCCGTGGCTAACGGTACTGCTGGTGTTCCTGCTCATCATCACCTACGTGCCGGTGATCTCGGTAGGCTTGCCTGACTTGGTGTTTGGCAAGGCATAACGCCAAATCGGACCCTGAAAAGCCGGGCTGTTGTCGCCAACAGCCCGGCTTTTTTTCGTCAAGTCAGTCTTCAGCGGCCTGCGCCAACCTGGCGCTCTTCCAGTACACATCGTCGCCCACTGTGCCGTCGGTACGGTGGCGGTTGAGTACCCGGGCCAGCACAAACATCAGGTCCGAGAGGCGGTTGAGGTACTGGCGCGGGGTGTCTTTGAGCGCCTCTTGCCCTTCCAGCGCCACCACCATGCGCTCGGCGCGGCGCGCCACGGTGCGGCACACATGGGCCAGCGCAGCGGCGCGGGTTCCAGCAGGCAAGATGAACTCCTGCAGGCGCGGGAGCGCCGCGTTGTGCTCGGCCAGTGCGTCATCAAGCGCCAGCACGGCCTCGGGCTTGAGCAGCTCAAAACCGGGAATGGACAACTCGCCGCCCAGGTTGAAAAGCTGGTGCTGAATCTCGACCAGCAGCGCGCGCACGCCCTCGGGCATGTCCTCGCACAGCAACACACCGAGGTTGGAATTGAGCTCGTCCACATCGCCCATGGCGTGCACGCGCAGGCTGTTTTTGGAGACGCGGGTGTTGTCACCCAAGCCGGTGGTGCCGTTGTCGCCGGTGCGGGTGGCAATTTGTGTCAGTCGTTGTCCCATGGGGGCCTCTCGGGTGGGTGGGGTTGATCAGGGCAATCCGTTGGTTGCCGGCTGCTCAAACACATGGCGCGGCAGGGTCACGGTCAGGGTGGTGCTGTTGCTTTCATCATCGGTGGCCATGGCCACGTCGCCTTTTTGGGCGGTGGCCAGCAACCGGGCCGAATAGGTGCCAATGCCGCTGCCGCCGGGCTTGCCACTGGTGGCAAACTTCTCGAAAAAGCGCGCGCGCAAGTCGGGCGGCACCGTGCCGGTGTTGTGAATCGTCACGCGCAGCGGGCTCTCGTCCTTGAGCGTGATGACCACGCGGCTGCCGGCTGGCGCCGCCTCGCAGGCATTTTTGACCAGGTTTTGAAACAACGAATAGCACAGCATGGCGTCGCCCGTGGCGGTGGGCAATTCGTCGCCCACGGCGCTGTCCGCGTCCACCACGATGCCCAGTTGCTTGTCGGCAAAGGCGCTGCGCGACAGTTCGGCCAAGCGGTGCAGGGTTTGCCCCACGTCCACCGGCAGGGGCTTGAGGTTGAAGGACCCGGTTTCGATCTTGTACAGCTCGCTGGACAGGTTGACCATGTTCATGACCTGCAGCGCGGTTTCCTCAAGCAGCCGCAGCTTGGCCACATGCTTGGGCGCCACCGTGTCGTCATTGGCCAGACTTTGCACCATGCCAACGATGGCGGCGAGTGAGCCTTTGAGGTCATGGCGGGTGACGTTTTCCAGGTCGTCGCGCAAACGGGCGGCGTCCAGCATGGCGTCGTAATCGGCTTGCAACTGGCGGCGCATGTCGACAAACTTGATGAAGTTGCGCACCCGCGAGCGCAAGACCTTGGGGTCGGTGTCCTTGGACACAAAATCCACCGCCCCCAGGTCCATGCCTTTGAGGTGCGCCTCCTCGTCGGTCAGCCCGGTCACAAAAATCACCGGAATCTGCGCGGTACCTGGCTGCTCGCGCATGCGCCGCACCACCTCAAAGCCGTCCATGTCGGGCATCAGCACGTCCATCAGGATCAGGTCCGGCAGCGGCTCGACCAGGCACATGGCCAACGCGGTGCTACCGTCTAGGGCGGTTTGCACCTCGTACTCGTCTTTGAACAGATGGGCCAGCAGCTTCAGGCTGACGGGGTGGTCGTCCACCACCAAAATACGCGACGGCGAGAGTGTCACTTCAGGCGGCCGGTCGTCTGCCACTGGCTGGGTGGCGGCCACCACGCGTGCCGGTACCGGCGTTTTGACCGACTCGGGTGGTGGCCGGCCAAACAGCATTTTTTGCAACCGGGCCTCCAGGCCCTTGCCGTTGTAAGGCGTGACCAACAGGCTGCTGACACCGGCGGCCACCACTTCTTCAATGCGCTGGCGCTCGGCCTCTGCGGTGATCATCAAAAAGGGCAACCGGGCCAGCTTGGCATCGGCGCGCACTGCCCGCAGCAGCTCCAGCCCGGACATCACCGGCATGTTCAGGTCGGCCAGCACGGCGTCAACCTTGTGCACACGCAAAATGCGCAGGGCCTCGACGCCATTGCGGGCCGAGTAGATTTTTTGGCAGCCCATGCCCCGCAACTGGTTCACGGCCAGGGCGCGCATCAGCTCCAAATCATCAACGACGAGGTAAGTGAGATGCGACAGGCTCATGGGCTCGGACGTTTCAGCATAATCAATCATTATCTCGGAGATACGCCATGAACGCGCCTGCCAAACCCGCCCACCTCGCACCTGTTGTTGCCCAGCGCAGCGTCCCCGCAGCCCTGCTGGAGGCCCTGAAAACGCGCTTTGGCGAGCGCTGCTCGACCGCCCTGGTGGTGCGCGAGCAGCATGGGCGCGACGAGTCGGCCTACGCGCCCATCCCGCCCCCCAGCGCGGTGGTGTTTGCTGAAAGCACGCAGGACGTGGCCGATGTCGTGCGCCTGGCCAGCGACTACAGCGTGCCGGTTATTCCCTTTGGCGTGGGTTCGTCGCTGGAGGGGCATTTACTGGCCGTGCAAGGCGGCATCAGCCTGGACGTGAGCCGCATGAACCAGGTGCTGAGCATCAACGCCGACGACCTGACCGTGACCGTGCAGCCCGGCGTGACGCGCAAACAGCTCAACGAGGCGGTCAAAAGCACCGGCCTCTTCTTCCCGATCGACCCCGGCGCCGACGCCACGCTGGGCGGCATGTGCGCCACCCGCGCCAGCGGCACCAACGCCGTGCGCTACGGCACCATGCG
>CAZLRQ010000167.1:0-1412 GCA_964562035.1 uncultured Rhodoferax sp.
TCCCGCCCCACGTAATAGGCCGCCAGCATGGTGTGAAACGGGCTGAAACTGGTGCCCCCGCCCACGTCGCTGGCCAGTCCATATTGAAAGCCAACGCGGTCCGCCCCGGCGTAGTCAAAAAAGCCGCTGCCCAGGAACAGATTGCTGGTCGGGCTGACGGCGGCAGCCGAGCCGGTGTCGCGCATGAGGGCGCGGTCGTCGTCGTCAAAATGAATGCAGTGGGCGTAGATGGCGCGCTCACGCATCAGGCCAAAGTCGTCGTAAGTGGCCAGGTAGCTGCGCGAGGCCGGGAACAGCGCACGCGCCCAGGCAATCTCGTCCTTGTTCTCGGCCACATGCGACTGAATCCAGGCGTCCGGGTAGCGGGCCGCCAACTCACCAGCGCCCAGCAACTGGGCGTCGGTCGAGGTCGGGGCAAACCGTGGCGTGATGGCATAGCCCAGGCGCCCCTGACCGTGCCACTGCTTGAGCAAGTTTTCAGAATCAATCAGGCTCTGCTCGGTGGCGTCAAACCGGCTGTTGGGCGCGGCGCGGTTCAGCAGGTCTGCCGGGGCGTGACGGTCCATCAGGCACAGGCCGGTGATCAGGCGCAGGTTGTGGCGTTGCGCCTGCGCAAACAGCGCGTTCACCGACTCGGGGTGCGAGGTGGCAAAAGCCAAGGCGGTGGTGACACCATGACGCAGCAGCTCCGCTATGAAAAAATTAGCTTCTTCGGCACTGTAGTCGGGGGCTTCGAACCTTTTTTCCTCGGGAAAGGTGTAGTTCTCCAGCCAGGGCAACAAGCCTTCGGCGGGTGAGCCAATGACGTTGGTCTGGGGAAAGTGGATGTGCATGTCCACAAAGCCCGGCGCGATAATGCGCCCCGGCAGGTGCTCCACCGCGAGCGTCTCATACTGGGACTTCAGGCTTTGGTACGGCCCCACGGCCTGCACCACCTGCATGCCCTGGGCGTTGGGTCCGACGACCAACAGGCCATCTTCTTCAAAAATGGCCGACTGACCGGGCGCACGGTCAGCAGCAAAACGGAGAATGGCGGCGCGGTAAGCTTTCATGGTGAAGGAGCTTAACCGCAGCCCCGGCTAGTTTTATATGGGGCGATGCATAAGCACTATGCAACGCCCCAAGCGGGAAAAACGACGGGGCGCCTTTTATTCAAACGATTCAAACGTGGACTGCAAACGGTCGATGTAGCGCTGCTTCAACGGCGCATCAATAAAGCTCGCCTCAAAACTGTTGTGCGCCAACTGATAAGCATGCTGCGCACCCAGGCCCAGCGCAGCAAAGGTCTGGGTGAAGTTGTCATTGATGTAACCACCAAAGTAAGACGGATCGTCCGAGTTGACGGTGGCCACAATGCCGGCGTCCAGCAACTGCCCCAGGTTGTGCTGCGCCAGTGTGGGAAAGACCCGCAG
>CAZLRQ010000167.1:1512-5755 GCA_964562035.1 uncultured Rhodoferax sp.
CACAAAATTAACGACGCGCTCATGCCGAACTCGGCTTGGGCATCGACACAGGCGCGGTGCAGACCGTTGATGACGACCTCGGTGCTCAGGCCATGCCCGGTGTGGGTTTGGGTGTCAAAAAATAGCTCGGTGTGCAGCACGTTGTCAGCCGCCGCACGCGCCAGGTAGGCGTGCGCCATGTCGTAAAAATCCTGCTCGGTCTTGAGCACCAGCGTACCGGCGTGGTAGATGTCCAAAAAATCCTGCAAGTTGTCGAACACGTAGGCCCGGCGCAGGGCGTCCACGTCCGGGTAAGCCATGGTGACGCCGTTGCGCTGGGCCAGCGCAAACATCAACTCGGGCTCCAGCGAGCCCTCAATGTGCATGTGCAACTCGGCCTTGGGCATCTGGCGCAGCAAGTCGGGCAAGCGCCCGGGCGCAACGGGTTTGACTTTGAACATGGCATTTCCCATGGTGTTTTCTCCTGAATAAAACAAAAGGCCGCCCGAAGGCGGCCTGCCGTTGCGCCAGGCCAACCGCCTGGCCGCTGCTTACTTGCCGCCGGGCACTTTACCTTCCACGCCCTTGACGTAGAAGCTCAAGCCGCCCAGGAACTTGTCGTCGGCCACGGTGTCAGCCGCAATTTGCACCTTGCCAGCGTTGTCGGTGATGGGGCCTTTCCAGATCGAGAAGCTGCCATCCGCCAGGCCTTTTTTGACCTCTTCGACCTTGGCTTTGGTCTCGGCGGGCACGTCCTCGGCAATGGACACGATGTCAATCGCGCCTTCCTTCACACCCCACCAGGCGCTGGTGTTACCGGTCCAGGTGCCGTCCAACGCTTCTTTGGTGGCCTTGATGTAGTAAGGGCCCCAGTTGATCACGGCGGACGCCAAGTGGGCCTTGGGGCCGTAGGCCGTCATGTCGGAATCCCAGCCAAACGCGCGCTTGCCCTTGGCCTCAGCCGCTTTCAGCACCGCGGGTGAGTCGGTGTTCTGGAACAGCACGTCAGCGCCACCATTCATCAGGCTGGTAGCCGCTTCGGTTTCTTTCGGTGGGTCGAACCAGCCGTTCACCCACACCACTTTGGTTTTGACCTTGGGGTTGACCGACTGGGCGCCCAAAGTGAAGCTGTTGATGTTGCGAATGACTTCAGGAATTGGGATCGAGGCGACCACACCCAGGGTGTTGGACTTGGTCATCTTGCCGGCAATGACGCCAGCCATGTAGGCACCCTCGTAGGTGCGGCTGTCGTAGGTGCGCATGTTGTCGGCCTGCTTGTAGCCGGTGGCATGCTCAAATTTCACATCCTTGAAGTCAGGTGCCACTTTGAGCATGGGCTCCATGTAGCCGAAGGTGGTGCCAAAAATCAGCTTGTTGCCCTGACCGGCCATGTCACGAATGACGCGCTCGGCATCCGCCGACTCGGGCACGTTCTCGACAAACGAGGTCACGATCTTGTCGCCAAACTCGGCTTCCAGCGCCTTGCGGCCGTTGTCGTGCGCGTAGGTCCAGCCACCGTCGCCCACTGGGCCGACGTAGGCGAAGGCAATTTTCAAAGGCTCTGCCTTGGGCGCAGGGGCCGAAGCCACGGGCGCGGGCTCCGCGGCCGGTGCGGGCGCCGGCTCTTCTTTTTTGCCACAGCCCACCAGCGCGGCGGACGCCACGGCGGTGAGAGCAGCCATCTTCAACAACGAACGCTTCTGCAAGTCAGTCATGTCAGGTCCTTCAATCAGGGGTTAAGACAGGTTAATGAAAAGTTCAATTATGAACGGGTGAAAAATCAGGCGCCGGGGTAAAACGGCTTGCCAATGCTGGCGGGCATGTTGATGCGAATCCACTGCGGGTTACGCGAAATCAGCGCCAGCACCACGATGGTGGCCACATACGGCAGCATGGTCAGGAACTGGCTGGGTACGTCCACCCCGATGCCCTGCAAGTGAAACTGCAACATGGTCACGCCACCAAACAAATAAGCCCCCAGCAGCACCCGCGCCGGGCGCCAAGTGGCAAAGGTGGTGAGCGCCAGCGCAATCCAGCCCTTGCCGGCCACCATGCCTTCCACCCACAGGGGCGTATAAATGACTGAAATGTAGGCGCCCGCCAGGCCGCACAGTGCGCCGCCCGCCACCACCGCCAACAGCCGAATGCGGCGCACCG
Organism: uncultured Rhodoferax sp.; assembly: GCA_964562035.1. Lineage (GTDB taxonomy): Bacteria > Pseudomonadota > Gammaproteobacteria > Burkholderiales > Burkholderiaceae_C > Rhodoferax. Next base: position 3,649 of record CAZLRQ010000167.1, read on the forward strand.
GGTAGCCCAGCGCGTGGGCCGACTCCGGGCTTTCGCCCACGCTGCGCATCACCAGGCCACTGCGCGTGCGGTACATGAACCAGATCAGCGCCAGCGCCAGCAGCACCGTCAGGTACACCAGCGGGTGATGGCGAAACAGGGCTGGCCCCAGCAGCGGAATATCAGCCAGCCACGGAATGGCAAAGCTGGGACGCTCCGGCATCTTGGCCTGCACAAAGGAGGTACCGACAAACGCCGAAAAGCCGGTGCCAAACAGGGTGAGCGCCAAGCCTGTGGCGTATTGGTTGGTGTTGAGCCAGATCACCAGCACGCCAAAAATAGCCGCCAACCCGGCGCCCACCGCCATGCCGGCGGCAAAACCCAGCACGTCGTTGCCGGTGTGAACCACCGTGGCAAAACCCGCAATGGCAGCGCACAGCATCATGCCCTCGGCGCCCAGGTTGACGATGCCGACCTTCTCGTTGATCAGCAGCCCCAGCGAGGCCAGGGCCAGCACGGTGCCCGCGTTCAGCGTGGCGGCCAGCAGCAATGCGTAGGAATCCATTATTTGCGCCCCTTGAAGGTCAGCCGGTAGTTCACCAACGTGTCGCAGGCCAACAGGCTGAACAGCAATAAGCCCTGAAACACCCCGGTCAATGATTTGGTCAGGCCCAGGCGCGACTGCGCCAACTCACCGCCGATGTAAAACATGCTCATCAAGATGGCCGAAAACACCATGCCCACCGGGTGCAAGCGCCCGACATAGGCCACGATGATGGCGGCAAAGCCGTAGCCCGCAGGCAAATACGGCGTGAGTTGCCCAATGGGGCCCGCCACCTCCAGCCCACCGGCCAACCCGGCGGCGCCACCCGAAATCAGCAAGGCGGTCCACAAAGCGCGGCGCGAAGAAAACCCGGCGTAACGCGAGGCCGCGGGCGCCAGCCCCCCCACCTGCTGGGCAAAGCCGGCGCGGGTGCGGAACAAAAAGATCCACATGCCCACCACACCGGCCAGCGCAAACAACACGCCAATGCTGACCCGCGAACCCTCAAACAGACGCGGAATGCGGGTGGCAGCCTCAAAGGTCTTGCTTTGCGGAAAGTTGAAGCCCAGGGGATCTTTCCAGGGCCCACCCACCAGGTAACTCAGCACCTGCACCGCCACATACACCAGCATCAGGCTGACCAAAATTTCGTTGGCGTTGAAGCGGTCGCGCAGCACGGCGGTCAGGCTGGCCCACACCATGCCACCCAGCACGCCCGCCAAAATGATGGGCACCACCACCCAGCCCCCGGTGGTTTTGTCGGCCAGCAGCGCCATGCCGCCCGCAAAAATGGCGCCCATGACGTACTGGCCTTCGGCACCAATGTTCCACACATTGGAGCGAAAACACACCGCCAACCCCAACGCAATGATCAGCAGTGGTGTGGCCTTGACCAGCAACTCGCCCACCGCGTACGCGCTGTTGATGGGCAGCCAGAAAAACATCTCCAGACCCTTGAGCGGGTCTTTGCCCAGCGCCGTGAAAAGACAGGTGCCGATAAAGACCGTGAAGAACAGCGCCAGCAGCGGCGAGCCGTAGCTCCAGAAAGCAGACGGCTGGGGGCGGGCTTCCAGCTTAAGCATGGGCCACCTCCGTGGCGTGCGCCAAGTGGGCCTGCACGTCTTCGTGCCACAAGCCGCTCATCCACTCGCCAATGCGCGCCACCGTGGCCTGTGCAATGGGCACGGACGGCGACAGCTTGCCGCGCGCAATCACATGCAGGCGGTCGGAGAGTTCAAACAACTCGTCCAGCTCTTCGCTGACCACCAGCACAGCACAACCGGCGTCGCGCAAGGCCAAGATTTCGCCACGGATCTGGGCGGCTGCGCCCACGTCCACGCCCCAAGTGGGTTGCGAAACGATAAAGAGCCGGGGCTTGGCGTCAATCTCGCGGCCCACAATGAACTTTTGCAAGTTACCGCCTGAGAGCGAACGCGCCACCGAGCGCGGCCCACCCGCCTTCACCTTGAAACGGGCAATGATGGCCGCTGCATGCGCCTCCAACTGGCCCACCCGGACCCAGCCGCCGGCAAAGCGCGGGAAAGAAATGGACTCATTGCGCGTCAACAGCATGTTGTGCGCCAG
>CAZLRQ010000168.1:0-5741 GCA_964562035.1 uncultured Rhodoferax sp.
CTGTACCACGCCATCAAAGCGGGCATGGACATGGGCATCGTCAACGCCGGCATGGTGGGGGTCTATGACGACCTGGAGCCCGAGCTGCGCGAGCGCGTGGAAGACGTGGTGCTGAACCGCCGCGAAGACGCTGGCGAACGCCTGGTGGAAATTGCCGAAAACGCCAAAGGCGCCGCCAAAGACGAGAGCAAAAAGCTGGAGTGGCGTGGCACCGAAGACAAACCGGCCACCGTGGAGCAGCGCCTGAGCCATGCCATGGTGCACGGTGTGACCGACTTCATCGTGGCTGACACCGAAGAGGCCTACCAGGCCGTGCTGGCCAAAGGCGGCCGACCACTGCATGTGATTGAAGGCCCGTTGATGGCCGGCATGAACGTGGTGGGTGACCTGTTTGGCCAGGGCAAGATGTTTTTGCCCCAGGTGGTGAAGAGCGCGCGCGTGATGAAACAAGCCGTGGCGCACCTGATTCCGTACATTGAGGAAGAGAAGCGCCTGGACGAAGCCGCCGGGCGCGACGTCAAGACCAAGGGCAAGATCATCATCGCCACCGTCAAGGGCGACGTGCACGACATTGGCAAGAACATCGTCACCGTGGTGCTGCAGTGCAACAACTTTGACGTGGTCAACATGGGCGTGATGGTACCGGCGCACGAGATTTTGGCCCGCGCCAAGGCCGAGGGCGCCGACATCATCGGCCTGTCCGGCCTGATCACGCCCAGCCTGGAAGAAATGCAGTACGTGGCCGCGGAGATGCAAAAGGACGATTACTTTCGCCTGCGCCAGATGCCCCTGATGATTGGTGGCGCCACCACCAGCCGGGTGCACACCGCCGTCAAGATCGCCCACCACTACGACGGCCCGGTGGTGTATGTGCCCGACGCCTCGCGCAGCGTGAGCGTGGCGCAGGGCCTGCTGTCTGATCAGGCCGCCACCTATATTGCCGAGCTCAACGCCGACTATGAGAAGGTGCGCCAGCAGCACGCCAACAAAAAGCAAACCCCCATGTGGCCACTGGCCAAAGCCCGCGCCAACAAAACGCCAGTGGACTGGACGCACTACACACCGCACAAGCCCAAGTTCATTGGCCGGCGGGTGTTCAAGAACTTCGATCTGACCGAGCTGGCCAAGTACATTGACTGGGGCCCGTTCTTCCAGACCTGGGATTTGGCTGGCCCGTTCCCCGCCATCCTGACCGATGAGGTGGTGGGCGTGGAAGCCACCAAGGTCTACGCCGACGGCCAAGCCATGCTGAAAAAGCTGATTGAAGGCCGCTGGCTGAGTGCCAATGCGGTCATTGGCTTGTACCCGGCCAACTCGGTGAATGGTGACGACATCGAGTTCTACACCGACGACACCCGCACCGAGGTGGCGCTGACCTGGTACGGCCTGCGCCAGCAAACCGAAAAGCAGGAAATTGACGGCGTGATGCGCCCCAGCCGCTGCCTGGCTGATTTTGTGGCGCCCAAGTTCGACGCCGCCGGCCAGCCCACCGGCATCCAGGACTACGCTGGTCTCTTTGCCGTGACCGCTGGTCTGGGGGTGGAAAAGCGCGAGAAGCTGTTTGAAGACGCCCATGACGACTACTCGGCCATCATGTTCAAGTCGCTGGCCGACCGGCTGGCCGAAGCCTTTGCCGAGTGCCTGCACCACCGCGTGCGCACCGACCTGTGGGGCTACGCCGCCGATGAAGCCTTGACTGCGGATGCGCTGATTGCCGAAAAATACCAAGGCATTCGCCCGGCCCCCGGCTACCCGGCCTGTCCGGACCACAGCGTGAAGCGCGAAATGTTTGAGCTGCTGCAGTGCGCCGACATTGGCATGGGCTTGACCGAGAGCCTGGCCATGACGCCAGCGGCCAGTGTGAGCGGCTTCTATCTTGGCCACCCCGACAGCACCTATTTCAGCGTGGGCAAAATTGGGCCCGACCAGCTCAAGGACCTGGCCACCCGCCGGCACCTGGACGAGCAAGCCCTGCAAAGGCTGCTGGCCCCCAACCTGTAAATGCGGGCGAGCGGGCGGGCAGATTGCTCGCCCTCGATTTATAAGAAAAGTGGCTCTAGCCCTTGCTGCGTAAGCGTCAATAGCTATGTATTTTGATTGAAATACTTCAAAATTCAGCATGTCGTTACAAGTCTTGCGAATTGACATGGCGAAGCGGGGTGGCTTGGTGATTCAATCAGCACAACCGTTCAGCGCAAGGCGCTGACCACGGGAGGCCGCTTCACCCCCCTGCCATCCGCCAAGCACCATGAGCTGGAAAAGATCCAAAATTGCCTCCAGCCTGATGAGTCTCTTTGGCGAATCAGCACCCGAGCCAGTTCCCTACCGGCGTCTTCAAGACATTCGCCAAGCCATGCTCGGCTGCCTGGCTTCGCTGGACGCCAGTGAGCAGGTTGCGCACATCTTTACCCGGGTGAATCGGGCGCCCGACCTGCAGGCGCTCTGGTATTTGCGCGCCGATGTCATGATCTTGCTGGCCAGTCTGGTGGGTGAGTCACGCGCCCGCACGCAGTTGCTGCCCATCACCGACATGTTCGTCGGCCTGCTGCCTGCAGCCCAAAAAGCCCGACCCAGCCGACTGCACCGATAGCCCAGTCAGGGGCCGTCCCGATCACGCGGCTTTCAGTGCTCGCCGGTATTGCATGGCCTCGGCCACATGGGCCACCTGGGTGTCGTGGGCGCCTGCCAGATCGGCAATGGTGCGCGCCACTTTCAAGGCGCGGTGCGTGCTGCGCGCTGACCAACCCAGGCGGGCTGCCGCAATATTGAGAAACTTGGCGGCCTCCGCATCAAGCAGCACATGGGCGTCAATCTCCTGACCTTGCAAGGCCTGGTTGGTTTTGCCTTGGCGAGCGATGGCCCGCGCCCGTGCCAGTGTGCATCGCTCACGAATCAGCGCGGTGGCCTCACCAGGCGGCGCCTGCATGAGGTCGCTGCTGGGCACGGCGGGCACTTCCACGTGCAAGTCAATGCGGTCCACCAAGGGCCCACTCAACTTGCCCTGGTAGCGCGACACCTGGTCTGGTGTGCAGCGGCAGGCTTTTTGCGCCGAACCCAGGTAACCACAGGGACACGGGTTCATGGCGCCAATCAATTGAAAGCGCGCCGGGAACTCGGCCCGCCGGGCCGCGCGTGAAATGGTGATGGCGCCCGACTCCAGGGGCTCGCGCAAGGCCTCCAGGGCCGCCCTGGGGAACTCCGGCATTTCGTCCAGGAACAGCACGCCATGGTGCGCCAGAGAGATTTCACCCGGCCGGGGCGGTGAGCCGCCGCCCACCAAAGCCACCGCGCTGGCCGTGTGGTGCGGGCTGCAGGTCGGGCGCTGCGCCCAGCGATCCAGAGAAAACCGCCCGCCCAGTGATGCCACAGCGGCACTTTGCAGGGCCTCATCGGTGGTCATGGCGGGCAACAGGCCGGCAAAGCGCTGCGCCAACATGGACTTGCCTGAGCCGGGTGGCCCCATCAGCAGCAAGCTGTGTCCACCGGCGGCGGCAATTTCCAGCGCGCGTTTGGCACCGAGTTGGCCTTTCACATCGGCCAAATCGGGGTACTCAATGGCGTGACTGTGCGGACTGGCAGTCACGCGGCACCAGCCGGCTGACGGCTCGGTGGGCGGCGCGTCTGGCGCCTGGGGCAAAAAGTGCTGCACCACGTCCAGCAAGTGGCGCGCGCTGTAGACCTGGGCATCCGGCACCAAAGCCGCCTCTTGCGCACTACCGGGTGGCAGCACCAATTGGGTGACCACACGACCGGCGTGCAAAGCCAGGCTCATGGCCAGCGCCCCCCGCACCGGTCGCAATTCACCAGACAAAGACAACTCCCCGGCAAACTCATAGCCTGCCAACCGGGCGGCATCCATCTGCCCGCTGGCCGCCAAAATGCCCAGCGCGATGGGCAAGTCAAATCGACCCGAATCCTTGGGCAAATCAGCCGGCGCCAAATTGACGGTGATGCGTTTGTTGTGCGGAAACTCCAGCCCCGAGTTCTGAATGGCTGAGCGCACCCGTTCGCGCGCTTCCTTGACTTCCACGTCCGCCAAGCCCACCAGCGTGAAGCTCGGCAAGCCGTTGGCCAGATGCACCTCGACCGTCACGGACGCCGCGTCAAGGCCCAAAAGGGCACGGCTTTGCACCAAAGACAGACTCATGTGGATTCCTCTCCAAAAGGGTGCGCACCAAGGGGTGACACGCCATTAAATGCACTTTATTGGTGCAAGCTGTTTATTTATACATGCATCTTAGCTGAAGCTTTTGGCGTCTGGCGCCCGGGCGCCGAGCCCATTCAGGCAAAAAAGTTCTGGCATGAAGCATGCTTGTAACGAGACGTCTGCTAACTTTGTTGGAGAAGCTAATGAAGCCCAATTCGCTGAATGCCATCAATTATTTCCACGCTGAGGAGAACCCATGAAAATCGTAACTGCCATCATTAAACCGTTCAAGCTGGACGAGGTGCGCGAGGCGCTGTCCGCCATCGGCGTGCAAGGTATCACCGTGACGGAAGTCAAGGGCTTTGGCCGTCAAAAAGGCCACACCGAGCTGTACCGCGGTGCCGAATACGTGGTCGACTTTTTGCCCAAGGTCAAGATCGAGGCGGCCATTGCTGACGAACTGGTTGACCAGGTCATTGAAGCGATTGAGGGCGCAGCCCGCACCGGCAAGATCGGCGACGGCAAGATTTTTGTCTCCAACCTTGAACAAGTCGTGCGCATTCGTACCGGCGAAACCGGCAAAGAAGCGCTGTAACGCACCCGCCCATCCGACACGAGAACCATGAAATGAAAAAACTACTCGCCTCCTTTATTTTGGGATTGAGTCTGCTCGGCGGCGGCGCTGCCGTGCTGGCGCAAGCCCCCGCACCCGCGACAGCCGCCGTGGCCTCTGAGGCAGCGGCACCCGCCCCGGCCGCCGCCGAAGCGCCTGTGGCCGCCCCGGCACCCGTGGTTGCAGAGGCCGCGCCTGCGGCTGAAGCGGCCCCGGCTGCAGCCCCCGTGCCGAACAAAGGCGACACCGCCTGGATGATGGTCTCCACCCTGTTGGTCATTTTGATGACCGTGCCCGGTCTGGCCCTGTTTTACGGTGGCCTGGTGCGCTCCAAAAACATGCTGTCGGTGCTGATGCAGGTCATGGTCACGTTCTCGATGATCGTGGTGCTGTGGTTCACCTACGGCTACAGCCTGGCATTCACCGAGGGCAACGCCTTCATCGGTGGACTTGACCGGCTGTTCATGAAAGGCATCTGGGACAACGCGGCTGGCACCTTCGCCAACGCTGCCACGTTCAGCAAGGGTGTTTACATCCCCGAGATCGTGTTTGCCGCCTTCCAGGCCACGTTTGCCGGTATCACTGGCGCGCTGATCGTCGGTGCTTTCGCTGAACGCATGAAGTTTTCTGCTGTGCTGATGTTCATGGTGTTGTGGTTCACGTTTTCTTACGCTCCCATCGCGCACATGGTCTGGTTCTGGATGGGTCCTGACGCCTACAGCGCTGCTGAAGTCGCGGCTGAGATGACTGCCAAAGCTGGTCTGATCTGGCAACACGGCGCGCTGGACTTTGCTGGCGGCACTGTGGTGCACATCAACGCCGCAGTGGCGGGCTTGGTCGGTGCCTACATGGTTGGCAAGCGAATTGGTTACGGCAAAGAAGCCATGGCGCCTCACAGCCTGACATTGACCATGGTGGGCGCATCGCTGCTGTGGGTGGGCTGGTTCGGTTTCAACGCCGGCTCGGCACTGGAAGCCAACG
>CAZLRQ010000169.1:0-1167 GCA_964562035.1 uncultured Rhodoferax sp.
TGGCCGCCGAGTAGTGCGGGCCGCCCAAAATGCCGCCGCCGCGCTGCGCCGACACGGAAGAAATGCACACGATGGAACCGCGCTTTTGCGCCAGCATGGTCGGGATCACCGACTGCGACGCCACCAGCGTGCCGCGCAGGCTGACGTCCAGCACAGCGTCATAGTCTTTGGGCGTGATGTCCAGGGTTTTGCGCGGCTGGGTGATACCGGCGTTGTTGACCAGCACATCAATCCGGCCTTTGGCAGCCAACACCTGGGCCACAGCCGCATCGCACGACGCCTTGTCCGTCACATCGGCGACCAGGCCCATGTGCTGCGCGCCAAGGCGAGCAGCAGCGGCAGCCGGGTCGGCTTGCGCCAGATCGAGAATGACGATGGTGGCGCCCTGGGCGGCCATCATGCGGGCGGTGGCAAAACCCAAGCCGTTGGGGCCTGCGCCTCCGGTGATCACGGCAACTCTGTCTTTCAGCAACATTTCACGGTCTCCTTGTTAAGTTGGGGGCGATTCTGGGCAAGAAGCCGGCGCGGCACAAACGATAAAATCTCAAGATCAAGTGAATATTTGTCATGTTGCACCGCAATAAATGCGCCTAATCTCATGTTGCCACCCCTGCCTTCCCTGCTGGCGTTTGAAGCCATCGCCCGGCGCCGCAGCTTTGCCCTGGCGGCCGCCGAGCTCCATCTCACGCCATCGGCCGTCAGCCACCAAGTGGCGCGGCTGGAAGATTTTTTAGGTGTCAAGCTGTTCGATCGTTCGTCGCGCGGGGTCAAACTCAGCCCGGCGGGTGAGGCTTATTTGCAGCGGGTGGCGGGCGCGCTGGGGGCCATTGGTGCGGCCACGGACGACGTGCGCCAAGGGGTGCGCAACACGCTGTACGTGCATGCCAGCCCCAGCTTTGCCAGCCTGTGGCTGATGCCGCGCATTGGCCTGTTCGCGCAGGCCCACCCGGGCGTGTCGTTGTTTCTGTCTGCCTCACACCTGCACTCTGACTTTGAGTTGGGTCAGGTCGACATCGACATTCGCTACGGCGTGCCCAACTGGCCGCAACTGGTGGTGCAGCCGATATTCAAGGAAGCCATCATGCCGCTGGCCAGCCCGGCCTTCATTGAGCGGCACCAGCTCCACACCCCGGCTGATTTGCTGCAGGTGCCGCTGATCCAGTCCAC
>CAZLRQ010000169.1:1267-5730 GCA_964562035.1 uncultured Rhodoferax sp.
GGGCAACGCTCAGAGGTCAGGCAATTTCAGGAGTGGCTCAACACGCAAACAGATGAGCCGTCCGACGGGGCGTTGCCGGGACAGTCGGCGGCCGCGGCATAAAACAAGTGCCTGCGGGTGGTGGCGCACCTGCTGACGAAGCGGCGTTTTGGGGTTGTCGTCAGCGCTGCAGCGCAAACGCCTCAAGCTGGTCAATGCAGATGTTCCAGCCCTCAAAAAAACCCATGGCTTCATGGCGGTCACGCGTGGCTTTGTCGAGGTGCATCGCGGTGGCGGTGTAGCGCGTGCCATCGGCTTCATCGGCCATCGTGATGATGCAGGTGCAAGGCAGCCAAGAGGTGGCGGGCCGCCAGCCTTCGGTGAGCACCGAGGTGAACACGATGCGGGTCTGCGGAACGACCTCCAGAAAGAGGCCCGGGTTGTCACTGGTACCGCCGTCAGGGCCTTGCATGAACGTATGAAATGCGCCACCGGGACGCAGGTCAAACGCTCGCACCTCGGTAGTCCAGGGCTTGGGACACCACCACTGCTTCAGCAGCGCGGGGTCAGCCCAGGCCTGCCACAACGCCGCCCGTGGCGCACGCAGCAAGCGGGAAATGACCAGGTCTTTGTCATCAGCATGGGGAATGGTCTCGTGGGTCATGGAATAAGTCCTCCTGAAAAAGCCACAACGCATCGAACGGCTTTGGCCATCCGAATTCTGCCCTTTACCGGCGGCACGGCGGACTTTGTCAATACCGGTGTGACGCTGGTGAATCCCTGGCTGGCGAGAATGCAGCGGTTGCAGTCATAGCGATTTTGGCCGTGAACGACGCCAAAAGGCGGGGTTCCAGGAAGTCCAATTGTCGCCCGCCACGTCCTCAAACACACCATCGGCTGCATACACATACAAGTCCAAATCCTCTGCACCGGGACAGTTGGCAGATAGGCTTTGCGCAATGAACGCGTGCCAAAATCGGTCATGCCTCACGCACTCAACGCCTATGGATCACGCCTTTTACTGTGGTTGCTTCTCTCTGCCATGGGGTGTGTGCTGCTGGCGCGCACCGAGCTTGCGCAGCTGCGTGAAGCGTTTGAGACCGATGCCCGCATCAGCCACCGTCTGCTGAGCCAACGCGCGGTACAGCACGAGGCGGTGCTGGCCACGCTGGCCTTGCTGCAACCCACGGCGCAGCCTGGCTCTGCCGACCCGGCCGAGCAACGTTTGTCATCGGTGTACCCGCAAATTCTGAGTGTGCAACGGCGTGACCCCGGCAGCAGCTGGTCCAGCACCAGCCTGGTGGATGCCGAAAATGCCTCGCGCCAGACGCGCCATGCCGCACTGGCAAACCTGGATTTCACGGCCCAGCTTGGGCGTTATCAACTGGTGCTGGCGGGCCAACCCAGCAGTTTTGCCTTGCTGATTGACGTGTCTGCCAGCGTGCCTTGGAGCGACTGGTCCATGCCGGTACAAAGTAGCCCGGTGCGGGTGACCCTGGAGCAAGCCGGTCAAGTGTTTGTGGTGCAACCGGGGCGTGTCGCCGGGTCGGGCTGGCGCTTTGAGTTTCACAAACATCTGGCCAGCGTTAGCCAGCCATTTGAGGTGGTGGCTGTGCGCCAGGTGAGCTGGCTTGAGTTGCCCTGGGGCCTGATGGCCGTGTGGACATTGCTGATGGCGGCCCTGTTGGCAATCTGGTCGGCCTGGCAGCGCCAGCGCAGCGCACGCCGCCGTGCCGAAGAATTGCTGCGCGTGGGGCAGGTGGCGCGCCTGAACACGCTGGGTGAGCTGGCTGCGGGCATGGCCCATGAACTGAACCAGCCGCTCACCGCCATTCTGGCGAACACCCAGGCGGCCAAACGCCTGCTGCAAGACGACCCTGACGAGCTGCCCACCGCACTGCAAGCCATGGATCAAGCCGTGGCGCAAGCCCGCCGCGCAGCCGAAGTGTTGGCCCGGTTGCGCCGCACGGTTGAGCAACCCAACGCGGCGGAGCCGAGCCAGGCCCTGGACTTGGCGCAGGCCGTGCGCAATGCACTTGACCTGCTGGCGCCAGAGTGCAAACGCCGCGGTGTCACCGTCACCGTGCAGGCGGTGCAGCCTGTCCAGGTGCTGGCCGAGCGGGTAGCGCTGGAGCAAATCGTGCACAACCTGCTAACCAATGCCTTGCAGGCACTGGACCTGGTGCCGGCAGCAGAGCGTCAACTGACCATTCACATTGAAGCCACGTTGGGCATGGGTGTGCTGTGCGTGGCCGATACTGGGCCAGGCATTGCACCCGACACCTTGGCGCATGTGTTTGAGCCTTTTTTCACCACCCGCGAAGGCGGCCTGGGGCTGGGTCTGAGCCTGTGTGAGACCCTGGCCACCGGCATGGATGGGCAACTGCGTGCCAGCGCCCATGCGCCCCGTGGCGCTGTTTTTACCCTCACCTTGCCAATGGCACCTGGCCCATGAATGCACCGCTGTCACCGTTGATCCATTTGATAGACGACGACGAGGCCGTGCGCGCCAGCCTGGCGCTGCTGATCGGCACCGTGGGCTTGCGGGTGCAGACCTGGGCTGATCCGCAGGACTTCATGCAGGGATTTGACCGCCAAGGCATTGGTGCCATCGTGCTCGATGTTCGCATGCCCGGCACCAACGGCCTGACCGTGCTGGACGCGCTGATGGCCCAAGGCGTGGATCAGCCCGTGGTCATGCTCACCGGGCACGGCACGGTAGAGCTTTGTCGGCGGGCTTTTAAATCGGGTGCCACCGAGTTTTTGGAAAAACCGGTGAATGACGAGCTGTTGTTAGAGACCCTGCAAAACGCCGTGCGCCAGCATGTGCGATCGCGTGAACGGCACCAAGCCAGCCGTCAGGCGAATGAGCGGTATGCGCAGTTGTCCGAACGCGAGCGTGAAGTGCTGGGCCTGATCGTTGAGGGACTGACCAACAAGGAAATTGGTCGTGCGCTGGGCCTGTCGCCCCGCACCGTGGAAACCCACCGCGCCAACCTGTTTGGCAAACTGCAAGTGGAGTCGCTGGCGCACCTGATACGCCACTACGCCACGCTGGCCGCGCCATCCGGCGCCTGAGTCACGCGGCTGCTTTGCTGAGTGGTTTGGGTATGGCTCCGTAGTTCTACGGAGCCCCGCGCGTAGCCGCACGAATGGTCAGCAGGTGCCAGCAGAATTACATTTTCTCCAGGGGGTGAACAGTTGCTTCATCACCCATTTTTTCAGGAGAAAACCCCATGCGATCCATTCATTGCGCTTGCGCTCTCGTTTTGTCATTGAGCACGTTGGGCGTCAGCGCCCAAGCCGTTCGTGTTGAAAAAAACATGTCACTTGAACTGGCCACCAAAATTGCGGCCGCCACCGTGGCCGCCTGTAGCGCCGACAAGTTCAATGTGACCGCCACCGTGGTTGACCGTGCCGGTGGCGTGCGTGCCGTGCATCGCGCTGACAATGCGGGCCCGCACACCCTGGCCGCCAGCCAGGCCAAGGCATTTACCTCGGCTTCTGGCAAAAACACCACCGCTGCCATGTGGGAAGGCGTGCAAAAGAACCCGGCTTCAGCCAACGTGGCCATGATTCCCGGTTACCTGCTGCTGGGTGGTGGTGTACCGGTGAAGGTGGGCGACGAGGTGATTGGCGCCGTGGGTGTGGGTGGTGCACCTGGCGGCCATCTGGATGAAAAATGCGCCATGGCCGGCATTGCCAGTGTGCAAGACATGCTGAAGTAAGCCAGCCAAAACCCACGCCAACCCAACCTGGACAAGACATGGCTAGTAAAACCTCATTCCACGGCTGGCCCCTGGCCGCGCTCTTGGCCGTGGCGGCCTTGGCAGGCCCGGCGCAAGCCCAGGTGGCCCCCAGTGCGACTGAGGCCGCGCGTTACACGGGCTTGCATGCGGCCGCGCACAAGGGTGATCTGGTGCAATTAAAGAAGTTGCTGGCCAGCGGTGCCCATGTCAATGCGCGAGACCCGTACGGCCGCACGCCCGTGCATGTGGCCACGTTTGCCAGGCAGACAGAGGTCATCCGTGCGCTCGCCATGGCGGGCGCGCATCTTGAGCTGCTGGAACACGACCGCTACGACGCGGTGACGGTTGCAGCGGTGGCCGATGATGAAGACAGCTTGCGAGTGTTGCTGGGCTTGGGTGCCAGTGCCAAACTCACCACCAGCCGTTATGACGGCACCGCACTGATTGCGGCTGCCCACTTGGGACACGATGGGGTGGTGCGGCAATTGATTGCCGCGGGTGCCCCGCTGGACCATGTCAACAACCTGCATTGGACTGCCATGATCGAGGCCATTGTGTTGGGTCAGGGTGGAGCCAGGCACCAAGCAGTGTTAAAGGCGCTGCTGGTGGCCGGTGCCAGCACCCGGTTGACCGACCGCGAGGGCAATACGCCGCTGGCGCTGGCCAAAGCCCGGGGTTATGCAGCCATGGTGGACATGCTGGAGAAGAAAGGCGCTAAGTAGGTTGTGCGGTGAC
>CAZLRQ010000170.1:0-5722 GCA_964562035.1 uncultured Rhodoferax sp.
CTCGACAAGGCGTACATTGTCCGCAAGACTCGTGCATGTAGAAGTAGCTCAAACGCTGCAAGCTCTTGACCATACAACGACTGTCGTCCAAGACGATCAAAGCACCTGAGCCCAACATGGACCCCGCCTTGGCTATCGAGTCGTAATCCATGGTGCAGTCCATCATGATGTCTGCGGGCAAGATGGGCGAAGAAGAACCGCCCGGAATGACGGCTTTCAGTTTGCGCCCTTTGCGAACACCGCCTGCAATTTCCAGCAATTTTGAAAATGGCGTTCCCATAGGGATTTCGTAATTTCCGGGCAACTCAACGTCACCACTCACGGAGTAAATTTTGGTACCCCCGTTGTTAGGTTTCCCGCATTCCAGGTAGGCTTTACCGCCGTTTCGAATAATCCACGGTACAGCTGCAAATGTCTCTGTATTGTTGATGGTTGTGGGCTTGCCATACAAACCAAAACTTGCAGGGAAAGGCGGCTTAAAGCGAGGCTGGCCCTTCTTGCCTTCCAAGGACTCCAGCAATGCGGTTTCTTCACCGCAAATGTAAGCACCAAAACCGTGTGCAGCATGCAACTGAAAGCTAAAACTGCTTCCAAGAATGTTGTTACCTAAATAACCGGCGGCACGGGCTTGCTCCAACGCTTCTTCAAACCGCTCGTAGCTCTTGAAAATCTCGCCGTGAATGTAGTTGTAACCGACGGAAGTACCCATCGCGTAAGCGGCGATGATCATGCCCTCAATCACGATGTGCGGGTTGAATTGCAAAATTTCTCGGTCTTTGCAAGTACCAGGCTCACCCTCGTCAGAATTGCACACCAAATACTTTTGTCCGGGGAACTGCCGTGGCATGAAGCTCCACTTCAAGCCCGTTGGAAAACCGGCACCACCACGCCCACGAAGCGCCGACTCTTTGACAGTAGAAATCACTTGGTCCTGGGTCAACCCCTCACCACCGTCTTGTCCCAAAATTTTGCGAAGCGCTTGATAGCCACCACGTGACTCGTAATCACGGATACCCCAATTCACGCCATTCAGATCAGCATAAATTTGAGGGTTGATATGACGGTCATGGAAACAGGTCTGAACACCTGACGCCTGAAACTGAGCCAGTAGTTTATCTGCCAACATTATTCGCTTCCCGAAGCGCGCAAGCCATCAACCAACTGATCCAGCTTGTCATTACTCATGAAACTGCACATGGTCCGATCGTTGACCAAAATAACAGGCGAATCCGCACAAGCGCCCAAGCATTCACATTGTTGCAAAGTGAACATGCCATCAGCGGTGGTCTCGTTCATTTGAATACCTAGTTTTCCTTCCAAGTACTGCAAAGCCCGCCCGCCATCGCGCAATTGGCAAGGCAAATTAGTACAGACATTCAGCTTGAATTTGCCAACCGGATTTTGGTTGTACATGTTGTAGAAACTGGTCACCTCATGCACCGCTATCGGGGCCATACCAAGGTAGTGTGCCACCAGCTTTTCGCTTTCAGCACTGACATAGCCATACTCCTGCTGCACGATCGACAAACACGCCATCACTGCGGACTGCTTTTGATCAGCTGGGTACTTTGCCACCTCTTTGGCGAAGCGCGCTTGAGTCGCTTCAGAAAGAACATTTGAGATCATCTGTCAATCTCTCCAAACACAATATCCATGGTCCCAATAACCGCAACTGCATCAGCAATCATGTGACCGCCAGCCATCTCATTCAATCCAGCAAGATGCGCAAAACCTGGCGGACGAATCTTCAACCGATACGGCTTGTTGGCACCGTCACTCACTATGTAAATGCCGAACTCACCCTTAGGATGTTCCACTGCGGCATAAGCCTCGCCTTCCGGCACATGGAAGCCTTCGGTAAACAGTTTGAAGTGGTGAATCAACTCTTCCATGTTGGACTTCATGGACTCACGATCGGGCGCAGCAACCTTGTGATTGTCCGTAATGACAGGACCCGGGTTGGCCCTTAACCACGCAACACATTGTTTGATGATGCTGTTGGACTGTTTCATCTCTTCCATGCGGACGAGGTAACGGTCGTAACAGTCACCCGTCTTGCCCACAGGAATGTCGAAATCCAGTTCGCCATAAACATCGTAAGGCTGCTTTTTACGCAAGTCCCAAGCCACACCCGATCCGCGCAGCATTGGGCCTGTAAAGCCCATATTCAGCGCTCGCTCAGGGGAAACGACGCCAATGCCTACGGTACGCTGCTTCCAGATTCTGTTTTCAGTCAACAGAGTGTGATATTCGCCAAGATAGGTTGGAAAACGCGTTGTGAAGTCGTCAATAAAGTCCAGCAGTGATCCTTGACGGTTACTGTTGAGCTGAGCGATGCCCTTGGCATTGCGAACTTTGTTGGCCTTGTACTGCGGCATGGTCTCCGGCAAATCGCGGTACACGCCACCGGGGCGAAAATAAGCGGCGTGCATGCGCGCACCACTGACAGCCTCGTACATGTCAAACAGATCTTCCCGCTCACGGAAGGTATAAATCAAGATAGTAGAACTACCGCAATCGTTGCCATGCGAACCCAACCACATGAGGTGGTTAAGTAAACGGGTGATCTCCGCAAACATGACCCTGATGTATTGCGCGCGCACCGGAACATCGATACCCAACAGCTTTTCAATAGCCAAGCAGTAGGCGTGCTCATTGCACATCATTGACACATAGTCCAAACGATCCATATAAGGGAGCGCTTGAATGAACGTCTTACTCTCTGCCAGCTTTTCTGTCGCCCGGTGCAACAAACCGATGTGGGGATCGGCGCGCTGAATGACCTCACCGTCAAGCTCCAGCACCAGCCTAAGCACGCCATGGGCCGCAGGGTGCTGCGGCCCAAAATTCAATGTGTAGTTTTTTATTTCAGCCATGACAGGTCCCGCTTAATGCAGGCCTCCATAGTTGTTTTCACGCACGATACGAGGCGTGATTTCACGAGGCTCAATGGTCACGGGTTGGTAGACAACTCGCTTGCTCTCCGTGTCGTAACGCATTTCGACATGCCCAGTTGTCGGGAAATCTTTACGGAAAGGATGACCGATAAAACCGTAATCAGTGAGGATTCGGCGCAAGTCGTTGTGCCCCTCAAAAACAATACCGAACAAATCGAAAGCTTCGCGCTCGAACCAATTGGCGGAGTTCCAAAGAGGCATCACGGACGGGAGCACGGGGAAACCATCGTCCTCCGCAAACACCTTCAACCGAATTCGCTGGTTCAAACTCACTGACAAGAGGTGCAGAACGACACAATAACGCGAACCACCCCAGACCTCGTCTTTGTATTCCGAGTAATCCACACCACACAGATCGATCAACTGCTCAAAACAACACACAGGTGAATCACGCAACATCGTCGCGACAGCCAAATAATCAGCCGCACCAACGACCACCGTTAACTCACCCAAACTCACATTCGCGTGCTTGACTTTCTCACCCAGCAAAGAGGAAACCGCCTCTTTCAACGCACTCGCATCGACAGCATAAACAGTCATCTCAAGCCTTTCAAGCACGCGCAATCGTTTGGGTACGGCGAATCTTCTGCTGCAGCTGCATGATTCCGTAGAGCAATGCTTCTGCAGTCGGAGGGCAACCCGGCACGTAAACATCAACCGGAACAATGCGGTCACAACCTCGAACCACGGAGTAGCTGTAGTGGTAATAACCACCACCATTCGCGCAGGAACCCATGCTGATCACCCAGCGCGGCTCAGACATCTGGTCATAAACCTTGCGCAAAGCGGGCGCCATCTTGTTGCACAAGGTTCCCGCCACAATCATCAAATCAGACTGACGTGGACTGGCGCGAAAAACTTCAGCACCGAAACGACTGATGTCGTAACGAGCCGCTGCTGCATGCATCATCTCAACGGCACAGCAAGCAAGACCAAAAGTCATGGGCCACACCGAACCAGTTTTGGCCCAATTCATCACCGAGTCGTAGCTGGTGGTGACGAAGCCTTCCTTCAATACGCCTTCGATCATTGCTTACTCCCAGTCAAGGGCTCCTTTTTTCCACTCGTAAATGAAACCTACGACAAGGATGCCCAAAAAGACCATCACAGACCAAAATCCGAGCGGGCCAATCTCCTTCAAAGAGACCGCCCACGGAAAGAGGAACGCTATCTCCAAGTCAAAAATGATGAAAAGAATAGCAACCAAGTAATAGCGAACGTCGAACTTGATGCGAGCGTCTTCAAACGCTTCGAAGCCGCACTCATAGGGAGAATTTTTTGCAGGATCCGGCCGATTGGGACCCAAAATGTAGCCAAGTAATTGCGGGACAACGCCCACAGCTACGCCCACCAGGATGAACAACAAAACCGGCAAATATTGATCAATGCTCATCTGGGGATTCTTACCAAATTCTTGACTTATTGAGCAGACATTCAATAAGCATATTTTTTTGGTGCCGTCGGCGAGACTCGAACTCGCACAGCTTTCGCCACTACCACCTCAAGATAGCGTGTCTACCAATTTCACCACGACGGCGGCTTTTATTGTCTCGTTTTCGCGAGAAACTTTTCTGTTTTTCACTCTCAAGACAGCTAAGAGTTTACCCTGAAATTACCCACCCAAGTCTCTGACCGAGGGCAATTTCAGAGGCATTTATTTCGATGGAATCTGAGCTGCGCCTGATGCGGGTAAGGCTGGCGTAACTGCAGGCACAGCAGGAACTGAAACTGCAGCACCTTCCAGCACGCTACCGGAACTGACATCGGACTTGGCCATACCAAAATAAGCGAGCAACAAAGTGGCCACGAAAAAAACGGTAGCCAATACGGCTGTTGTTCGCGACAAGAAATTGGCGCTGCCGCTGGCACCAAACAGACTACCGGAACCACCGCTACCAAAGGCAGCTCCCATGTCCGCACCTTTGCCATGCTGCATCAAAATCAGACCCACCATGGCCACGGCACTGATCATTTGAACAGCAAGAAGAATTGTTAAGAAAACATTCATTGAAAACTCCTGAGTAAATTGTATTAGGACGCGCTGATCAATTTGCTGAAGCCACGATGGCTAGAAAATCAGCGGCCTTGAGTGCTGCACCACCCACTAAACCGCCGTCAATGTCTTGCTGCGAGAGCAATTGCTTGGCATTGGCCGCGTTCATGCTGCCACCGTAAAGAATCTGAATTCGATCTGCTTGCGCCGACGCGGCTCTGAGTTGCGCACGCAGCACGGCATGCACTTGTTGGGCCTGCTCACTGCTGGCAGTCTTCCCGGTGCCGATGGCCCAAACTGGCTCATAAGCCAACACAATTTCGCTGATGCAGTGCCCGTTGTCATGAATCACCGCTGCCAACTGACGCTTCACGACCTCTTCGGTTCTACCGGCTTCACGTTCGGCCAGCGTCTCGCCAACGCACACAATCGGGGTGATGCCAAATGCCAGGGCACGCTGCGTTTTGGCCGCAACAACAGCATCCGTTTCGCCATGGTACTGACGTCGCTCAGAGTGACCGACGATGCAATAGCGCACACCGAACTCCTTGAGCATGGCCCCAGAGATTTCACCCGTGTAAGCACCTGATTCATGCACTGACAAGTCTTGAGCGCCAAGCTCCAAAACGGAACCCGCCACCAAGCTTTGCATTTGCGGCAAATACACCGCTGGTGCACAAATGGCGACCTGGCAAGACACACTGCCAAGCCCCGCTAACAAGCTGTTAACCAGTGATTCATTGGCGGCCAAGCTGCCATTCATCTTCCAGTT
>CAZLRQ010000171.1:0-1083 GCA_964562035.1 uncultured Rhodoferax sp.
CCTGCGTTCACCATGGCGGTCACGCCGGGCTTGAAGTTGGTGGCCTCGCTGTGGCGCGAGCGCGCGGTGTTGGTCAGCACCGCGCTGGGGCTGGCGCTGTGGGTACTGGTGCCCGCCAGTGGGCTCGGCATGGCCGTGCTGCTGTTGGCCAGTGGCTTGCACCTGTGGCGCCTGCTGGCCTGGCAGCCAGCGGTGACCGCCAAGCGGCCGATTTTGTGGATTTTGCATGCCGCCTACGCCTGGATTCCGGTGGGCCTGGCGCTGCTGGGCCTGTCTCAAATGGGCTGGGTGCCTGTGACGGCGGGCGTGCATGCGTTGGCGGTGGGTGCCACGGGTGGGCTCATCATCGGCATGGTCACCCGCACGGCGCGCGGCCACACCGGGCGGCCGCTGGCTGTGTCGCCCTCTGAGGTGGTGGCTTACGGGCTGGTGATGCTGGCTGCCGGGCTGCGCGTATTGCCGCCGCTCTTGACACCGGCTTGGTACAGCGCTTCGGTGGTGGCTGCAGCGGTGCTGTGGAGTGCCGCGTTCCTGATTTACCTTTGGGTGTTTACGCCCTGGCTGATGCAAACGCGTCTGGATGGAAAGGACGGCTGAGCGCCGGCCGCAGCGCTGTGGCGTTGCAGGGCTGGGTGGGCCAACTTTCACGGAGGTTGTTCACCCCAAGATATGACAGTTATTTGAGGTAATCGAGGCGGTTGTGGACTACCTGAGCATCAAGTTTTTGCATGTGAGTTGCGTGGTGCTCAGCGTCAGTCTGTTCATGCTGCGTGGTGGGTTGCAACTGCAGGGCCAGCGTTGGCGCCAGTGGCGGCTGCTGCGCTGGGCGCCGCATGGGGTGGACACGGTGCTGCTCGGTTCGGCCATCTGGCTGGCCTGGCGTGTGGGGCAGGCGCCCTGGGCTGATGCCTGGCTGGCTGCCAAAGTGCTGGGTTTGCTGGTTTACATCGCGCTGGGCCAGCAGGCTTTGGCCGTTAAAACGCCCGCAGTACACCGCCCCGCGTATTTCGTCGCGGCACTGCTCAGCGTGACTTACATCATTGGCGTGGCGCTGACGCGTTCGCCGCATTGGGGCCTGCTGTA
>CAZLRQ010000171.1:1183-5712 GCA_964562035.1 uncultured Rhodoferax sp.
TCAGCCCAAAGGCTGGAGCGCTCTCTGGCTCTCAAACCGACGGGCGTGGCCGGTCACCGGGTCGGTGAATTCCACCGATTTGGCGAGCAACTGCAGCGGGTGCGCGTGGTCCATGTGCCCTTCGGGGGTGAGGGTGGGGTACAGGCCGTCGCCCAAGATTGGCAAGCCCAACGCCGCCATGTGCACACGCAGTTGGTGGCGCTGGCCTGTCACCGGACGCAGGCGGTAGCGCGCCAAAGTGCCGCGTGTTTCTATCGCCTCAATATGGGTGATGGCATTGGCCTCGCCCGCCACCTCATGTTGCAGCATGAAGTGTCCGGCTTCCGTGATGCGGCTGGTGCGCGTCAGGGGCAGGGCCAGGTCGGCACGCCAGGGGGCGACCGCCTCGTAGGTCTTGTGGATGCTGCGCTGGCTGAACAGGGCGTGGTACTGCGCGCGCGTGTCGGGCTGCACCGAGAACATCACCAGCCCGGCGGTGTCGCGGTCAATGCGGTGCACCGGCACCAGGGTGTCGATCTTCAAGCGCTGCTTGAGGCGCACCAATACCGTCTCATTCAGGTAGCCGCCCGAGGGCACCACAGGCAAGAAATGCGGCTTGTCGACCACGATCAACTGTTCATCCTGAAACAGGATGACTTCGTCAAAGGGGATGCGCGGCTCTTGCGGCACAGCCCGGTAGTAGTACACGCGCAAGTGGCTTTGATACGGACGCTCGGCTGTAACCCGCCCGCCAAACTCATCAACCACCTCGCCCTGCGCCATGCGTTCACGCCAGGTGGCCGGGGGAATGGCGGAGAAGCGCTGGCTAAAAAAATCAAGAATCGTAGGCCAATGGCCCGGTGGCAAGCTAACGCAACTGGGCCCGACACCATTGCGGGCCGGGGGTTTGAACGACGGGGTGGTCACACCCGCTCAAACACCACATCCCACACACCATGCCCGAGCTTGATGCCGCGGTTCTCGAACTTGGTCAGAGGGCGGTAATGGGGTTTGGGGGCGTAACCCGCCAGTTCGGGGTGGTCGGCTGCGGCGCGATTTTTCAGCAAGGGCTCGGCGCTCAGCACGTCCAGAATTTGCTCGGCGTAGGGCTGCCAGTCGGTGGCGCAGTGCAGGTAGCCCCCGGTTTTCAGGCGCGCGGCGAGTTTGGCAATCAACGGGGCCTGAATCAGGCGGCGCTTGTTGTGTTTCTTTTTATGCCACGGATCGGGGAAAAAGATGTGCACGCCGTCCAGGCTTTGCAGCGGCAGCATGTGGTCGATGACCTCGACCGCGTCATGCGCCACGATGCGAATGTTGGTGAGGTTTTGTTCGCCAATGCGTTTGAGCAGCGCGCCCACGCCGGGCTCATGCACCTCGCAGCACAGGAAGTTTTTCTCGGGCATCACGCCCGCAATGTGCGCGGTGGCTTCGCCCATGCCAAAGCCAATTTCCAGAATGACCGGTGCGGTTTCAGTGCCATTTTGGCCTCTGGCCCTTGTCGCGTCTTCGTAAGCAGCTACAAAATCAAGAGCGCTGGCTTGGTAAGGCAACAAAAATTGGGGGCCCAGGTCTTCAAAGGCTTTGGTCTGGCCGGTGGTGGTGCGGCCAGCGCGGCGCACAAAACTCTTGATGGTCTTGGGGTAGGCCACGCCTTCTGGCAGGCTGCCGCGAATGCGGGGGCTGCGCACGCGGGCAGCGGTCTCAAGCGGGGCGCTCGGTGCGGTGGGGGTGGGGTTTGTATCGTTCACGGTGCGAGATTGTAGAGACGCGCCCAGTCGGCCACCCAGCCTTGCAGCGCGTCCGTCAACGGGCCACGGCGGTGGGGCAGGCCCAGCACGCTGGCGGCCTGGTTCAGCACCACCAAGGGGGCACTGGTGTCCAGCGCCCGGGCGCCATTTTGTTTGGAGAGTTTTTCACCGTGGGCACCCAGCACCAGCGGCGTGTGCAGGTAATGCGGCTGAAAAAGCCCGAGGGCTTGCTGCAGCAAAATCTGCCGGGCCGTGTTGTCGGCCAGGTCTTCGCCCCGCACGACATGGGTTATGCCCTGGGCGGCATCGTCCACCACCACGGCCAGTTGGTAGGCAAACACGCCATCGGCCCGCTTCAAGACAAAGTCGCCCACCTCGGCCTCCACATTTTGCTGCTGGTGGCCCAACCGCCGGTCAAACCAGTGGATGACTTTGGATGCTTCCAAATTAGTAGCTACTGGCGCATGACTGACGGGGGCTAGAGGTCGATTTGAGCAATAAGTGTCGGTGCGCAGGCGCCAGGCACGGGCTGGCCGGCCTTGCAAGCCCTGGCGGCAGGTGCCGGGGTAAATGAGTTCACCATGGCGCGGCCGCTGCTGCCCCCGTTGTTGCAGCGCGGCTTCAATGTCTTTGCGCGAGCAGGCGCAGGGGTAAGCCAGGCCGCGGGCGACCAACTGGTCCAGCGCCAACTGGTACAGGCCACTGCGTTCTGACTGCCACACGGGGGGCTGGTCGGGGTGCAGGCCGCAGGCCGCCAGTTGCTGCAGTATGAGGCGCCCGGTGCCGGGTACGCAGCGCGGCGTGTCCAGGTCTTCCATGCGCACCAGCCACTCGCCACCATGGGCGCGGGCATCGAGCCAACTGGCCAGCGCCGCCACCAGGGAGCCCGCGTGCAGCGGCCCGGTGGGCGAGGGGGCGAAACGGCCGATGTACAAGCCTCAAACCTCCAGCGTCAAACCACCGCCAGGGCCAGCTCCAAGCCGGAGACAAACGCATTTTCCACGCGGTGGCCCAGGCACCAATCGCCACACACGCCCAAGCCGGACTTGCTGTCCCACAGGTGCGACTTGCCCAGGGGCTGACTGGTTTTGGCATAGCGCCAGCGCTGAATGTCAACATGGCTGGGCTCGGCGCGGATGCCGGTGACTTCTGAAAACGCCCGCAGCATCTTGGCTTGCACGCGCTGGGGGGCGTCTTCCAGATGCTCATGCGACCAGGCGGCGCTGGCCTGCACCGTCCAGCGCTCAATGGCGCCACGTTGTGGTTTGGACGACTCGCGCGCCAGCCAGGCAATGCGGTGGTGCGAGCTGCGCGCGGCGTTCCACTGCGGGCCCAGGCTGCCCAGACCGGGCTGCATGGCTTGGGGAAACGCCAGCATCAGCGTCCAGCATGGCGCGACCTGTACTTTGTCGATTTGCTTGACAAACTTGTCGCCTTGTTGGGAGGCCACCAGCAAATCTTGCGTTTGAACCGAGGGCATGGCCATCAGCACGCCGTCATAGCCGGAGTACACGTGCTGCGCATCGCCCGGACCTTCGGTTTGCAGTTGCCACTGGCGGGCGTTCAGGGCGTCACGCGCCAAGCCGGTCACCCGGGTTTCCAGCACCAACTGGTTTTGCGCTTTCAGGGGCTCGGCCCAGCGGCTGGCCAGGGCCTTCATGCCGGGCACGGGCACCCAGTGCGGGTCTTTGGAGTTCAGGCCGGCGCTGGCCACGCGGCCCAGTTCGTCCAGCACGCGCACCGAGTTGGCGCTCCAGGGGCGGCACAGGCCGGGCACGGTGTCCAGCGCCTGCTTGAAGCGGGCATCGCGCACGGTGAAGTACTGCGCGCCGTGGTCAAAGGTGCCAAAGGCGCTGTCGCGTGTGGCCATGCGGCCGCCCACGCCCCGGCTTTTTTCAAACACCGTGACCTGGTGCCCGGCTTGCACCAGCGTGCGGGCGCAGGCAATGCCGGCCAAACCGGCGCCAATGACGGCGAAGTGTTTGGTTTTGATTTTGGCTTCGGGGGGGGCTTTGGGCTGGGTGGTACGCATGGTCTTGTGTCTCCAGTGGTTTGGTTGTGCTTATCCGTCGTCGTCCTGTGGTGCACTTTACACGCCCCGGTGGCGCTCCAGCAAAGCGGCGCGGGTGGCCGGGCTTTCCAGTTGCGCCAGCCACCATTGCAGCGCTCGTCCCAAGGCCGACTCTCTGGCATGGCGCCAGGCGTAATTAACCCGCACCAGGCGCTGGGCGCGCTCGGTCTGCTTGACCACCAGTCGGCCGGTGTCAATGAAAGCGTGGGCCATGGACTCGGGCACAAAACCGCTGCCCAGGCCGCGCAACTGGGCGTCCAGCTTGGCTTGCATGGTGGCCACGGTGAACACATCCTGCCCGCCCAGCAGCCCAATCGTCATGCCGCCGCCGCGGGTGATGGTGTCGGCCACGGCCACGGCGCGGTGCTGGCGCACCACCTCGTCAGAGAGCGGTTCAGGCGCGTGGGCCAGCGGGTGGTGGGGCGCCACGGCGTAGACAAAACGCACATCGCCCAGGGGCTGGCTCTGAATGCCGGTGTTGTTGGTGGACTCCGCCACGCCCAGCGCCAGGTCGGCCTGGCCCGAGGTCAGCGCCTCCAGCGTGCCGGAGAGGGTTTCGTCCCGCAGCTTGATGCGGGTGGGCGGGCTAAGGGCAAAAAAGGCTTCGCACAGCTCCATGACTGTGGCTTTGGAGATGATGCTGTCCACCGCAATGGTCAACTGCGGCTCCCACCCCGTGGCCACGCGTTTGACCCGGTTGGCCACGGCGTCAATGTCTTCCAGCAGGCGCG
>CAZLRQ010000172.1:0-5671 GCA_964562035.1 uncultured Rhodoferax sp.
TCACCCAAACCAGCGTCTACCCGCGCGAGGTGGTGCTGCGCGCCCTGCACCACCAGGCCAGCGCCGTGGTGCTGGCGCACAACCACCCCAGTGGCTCGGTGCAGCCCTCGCGCGCCGATGAAATGCTGACGCAAACCCTCAAAACCACGCTGGCGCTGATTGACGTGCGGGTGCTGGACCATGTCATCGTGGCGCCAGGCGAGGCCTTGTCCATGGCGGAGCGGGGTTTGTTATGAGCGCCAAAACCGTCAAAGTCAGCAGCCTGGCCGACCTCAAAACCGTCAAGCGCGAAATCGAGGCGCAGGCCCAACGCGAGGCCAAACGCCTGGCCGAACTGGCCTTGGCCCAGGCGCAGGCCGAGCGCGAAGTCAACCTGTTTGTGTTGGCCGCAGGCAAGGTCCAGCCCTTGCCGGACAAGCGCCAGGCGCTCTTGAAAAAAGAGCGCCCGGCGCCCCAGGTGATGCAGTACCAGGAGGATGAAAAAGCGGTGTTGATCGAGGCCATCAGCGATGAATTTGACGTCAGCACCCTGCTGGAGACCGACGAGCACCTGAGTTTTCGCCGCCCCGGCATTGGCACCGACGTGACGCGCAAGTTGCGCCGCGGTGACTGGTCCATTCAGCGCCAACTGGACCTGCACGGCCTGCGCCGCGACGACGCCCGCGAGGCGCTGAGCTTCTTCATCCGCGAAGCCCACAAACACGGCATTCGCTGCGTGCGCGTGGTGCACGGCAAAGGCCTGGGTTCACCCGGCAAGGCGCCGGTGCTCAAAGGCCGCGTGCACAGCTGGCTGGTGCAAAAGAAAGAAGTGTTGGCCTTTGTGCAAGCCAAGCCGGCCGACGGCGGCGCCGGCGCGTTGGTGGTGTTGCTGATGTCAGCACGGCAACGCGCAATGCCCAGCGACACGGCCTAACTCCCACTATTGCTGCGTATTTGATCCGCAATGACTGCCTTTTTTCAATCAAACCCTCAAAGCGCCACCCTCTGAACCTCGTTCTGGTTGCGCATGAAGTCGGCCGTCTGAAAAAACGAGGCGCGCAGGCGGGTGCGCAAGTCGTCGGGCACGCCGGTTTCACCCATGGCCTGGTCCATGCACGCCACCCACTGGTCGCGCTCGGTCACGCCAATGCTGAACGGCATGTGGCGCGCGCGCAAGCGCGGGTGGCCAAAGCGCTCCACGTAATGCTGCGGCCCGCCCAGCCAGCCGCACAAAAACCAGAACAGCCGCTGGCGTGCGTTGTCCAGTTCAGGCCCATGCGCTGCACGCAAGGCTTGGTAGCCGGGCTCTAGGTCCATCAAATCGTAGAAGCGGTCACTCAAAGCCTGTACGCGGGCTTCGCCACCGATCCATTCAAACGGGGTGCTGAATTCAGGTTTTTCTTCAATATTCATGGTCAAATCGGGCTCTAGCCCTTATCAGTAAAGGGCTTACAGCTATATTATAAATAGCAATAAAGTGAAGTCCGCCGGCCCCTACTGCGCCGCCCGCCGCAGCGTCTCCACCACGGGGCGGCGCAGCACCTCACGCAGGCCCCACCAGCCGGCGGCCAGCGCCAGCAGGGCGCCGCTCAGGGCACCAAACAAGGGCACCCACAGCGACACCGACCAGGCAAACTCAAACACGTATTTGGCCAGCGCCCAGCCCACGGCCGTGGCCACGCTAGAGGCCAAAAAGCCGGCCAGCAATCCCACGCCCATCAGCTCGGTGCGCTGCACCTGGCGCAGCAAGCTGCTCTTGGCGCCCACGGCACGCATGATGGCGAACTCTTTGGCGCGCTCCTCGCGCGTGGCAGTCACGGCGGCAAACAGCACCACCAGGCCAGCCGCCAGAGTGAAGGCAAACAAAAACTCCACCGCGCGAATCACCTGGTCCAGTACGCGCTGCACCTGGCCGATGGTGGCGGTCATGTCCACGTTGGTGATGTTGGGGAAGCTGCGCACCAGCGTGTTGTCAAAACCCGGCGTGTCGGGTGCCTTGAAGGCGCTCATGTAGGTGCTGGGTACATCGGGCATGGCGCTCACCGGGTACATGACAAAGAAGTTGGCCCGCATGGAGCCCCAGTCCACCTTGCGCAGCGAGGTGATTTTGGACACGGTTTGCAGCCCGCCCACATCAAAGGTCATGCTGTCACCCAGCTTCAAGCCCAGCGTGGTCGCAATACCTTCTTCGACGCTGATGGCGCCCTGTTCTTCGGGCGTCCAGCGGCCCGCCACCACCTCGTTTTGCTTTGGGTTGGTAGCGCTGTGCGACAGGTTGAACTCACGGTCCACCAGGCGCTTGGCGCGCTCTTCCTGAAAGTCGTCCGGCGACACGGCGCGGCCATTGATGGCCACCAGCCGCCCGCGAATCATCGGAAACCAGTCAAACTTCTCCACGCCACCGTCTTTCAATGCTTTCAAAAATGCCTCACCCTGCTCGGGCATGACGTTGATGACAAAGCGGTTGGGCGCATCGGCCGGCGTGGCCTGGCGCCAACTGCTGATGAGGTCGGTGCGCAACAGCACCAGCAGCACCAGCGCCAGCAAGCCCACCGCCAGCGCGCTGACCTGCACCACGGCATAAACCGGGCGGGCCGATATCTGCCGCGTGGCCAGCACCAGCCAGCGCGGCGCCGTGCTCTCGTTCACGCTCCAGCGCAGCAGCTTGACGGCCAGCCAACTCAAGACCGCAAACACCACCACGGCGCCGGCAAAGCCACCTACGGCGATCAATCCCAGCTTCAAATCACTGCTGGCAGCCAGTAGCAAGGTGGCAAAGCCCAGCACGCCCAAGCCCAGCACCCCGATGGAGGCGGGCTTGAGCCCACCCACGTCCCGCCGAATCACACGCAGCGGCGGCACTTGCGCCAACTGCAGCACCGGTGGCAAACCAAACGCCAGCAAGAGCGTGAGCCCCATGCCCATGCCAAACAGCACCGGCCAAATACCGGGCGGCGGCAACGCCGCCGTGACCAACCCGGCCAGCAACAGCACGAAACCATAGTGCACCGCGTAGCCAAACGCCACGCCCAGCCCACTGGCGAGCAGGCCAACCAGCGTGAACTCCAGGGCGTAGCTGGACGCAATGGTGCGCTGGCTCAAGCCCAGCACGCGCAGCATGGCGCAGTCGTCCAGGTGGTTGGCGGCAAAGCCACGCGCCGCCAGCGCCACAGCCACCGCACTCAGCAGCGCGGCCAGCAAGGCCACCAGATTCAAAAATTTCTCGGCCCGCTCCAGCGTTTGGCTCAGTTCAGGGCGGCCGCCCTCCAGAGCCTCCACCCGCAGGCCGCGCACGTCAGGCTTTTCAACTTCGGCTTTCGCCCAGTCCACAAAGGACGCTACCGGTGCTTTGGCCCCTGCCACGGCCATGCGGTAATTCAAACGGCTGGCAGGCTGAATCAAAGCCGTGGTGGCCAGATCGGCGCGGTTGATCATCACGCGCGGGGCAAAGCTCATGAAGCCGCCGCCACGGTCGGGCTCGCTCACAATGATTTTGGCGATGTGCAGGCTGGCATCGCCCAGCAACAGCGGGTCGCCCATCTTCAGGCCAAGGGCGTCCAGCACGGGCGCGTCAATCCAGGCCTCACCCGGGGCGGGAATCTCACGGGTGGGTGCGTCCGGGGCACCCGCCTGGTCGGCAATGCGCAGGTTGCCGCGCAGCGGGTAACCGGGCTCCACCACTTTCAGGGCCACCAGCTTGGTACCACCACCCTGGGCGTCAGGCGCGCGGGCCATGGTGGGAAAACCCACGGTTTGCACCACGTCCAGCCCCAGCGCCCGCGCTTTGGCCACAAAGGCCTCGGGCGTCAGGTTGTCGCTGGAAATGACGGCGTCGCCACCCAGCAGTTGAAGGGCATCGCGCTGCAAGCCGCTTTTGAGACGGTCGGCAAAGAAGCCCACCGCCGTCAAGGCCGCCACAGCGAGTGTGACTGCCACCACCAGCAAGCGCAGTTCGCCCGAACGAAGATCACGCCAAAGTGAGCGCCAACCCAGGCGCCAAAAAGAAATAGTCATCCCGCTACCTTAGCGCACTCAGCTCGGGCTTGTTGAACGCATTGGTGAAGGGCTTGCAGGTGTTGGGCGTTTCACGCCGCGCCCACCACGGGCTCATGCAAATGAACACGGTTTCCACCAGCTTTCTTGGCGTGGTACATGGCTGTGTCCGCCCATTTGAGGACATCGTCATGGCTGGTGTCGTTATTGACAAACAAAGCCAAACCGATACTGCTCGTGCAAACATGCGCGATAGATACCGCTGGCGCCCCGTCACCCAGGACAGTCAACGGATAGGACTGCGCCAACGTCTGCCGAATTTTCTCCGCCAGCCCCATGGCCTGCTGGATGGAGGCCGCGCGATCGGTACTGAGTTGGCCGAGCATCACCACAAATTCATCACCGCCAAAGCGGGCGACAGTGTCGGTCTCTCGCACACAGTCTTTGAGCCGCCGGGCAACCTCGATCAGCAACACATCGCCGGCGGCATGGCCGTAAGTGTCGTTGAGGTACTTGAAATTATCGAAGTCCAGAAACATCAGGGCGCCATAACACGCACTGCGTTTGCTGCTCAGCATGGCCTGGCGCATGCGGTCATTCAGCACCCGCCGGTTGGGGAGTTTGGTGAGTTCGTCATGGAACGCAAGGTGCAAGACCTCGTCCGCCATTTGGATGCGCGCATGGTTGTGAAGCTGCTGCGCCTCCACGCTCTTTTGTCGGGTGATGTCACGCCACGCCACCTGAATGGCGGGTTCGCCCTCGTAATCAATTAACGTTGCCTGGGCCTCCACATCCATCACTGAACCATCGAGCCTGAGAAAGCGCATCTCGACCCGGGGCGCATCGGCCCGGTGGCGAGTGACACGGGCCATGCGTTCCAGGGCTGCAGGCAGATCATCCGCGTGAACACGGTCGCGGCTGGGGGTGCCCAACAAGTCCCGGGCTGAGGTGGCACCGTAGGCTTTCACGGACACCGGGTTCACATAAATGAAAACACCATGGCGAAGAATATTGATCGCCTCGGGCGACCAGTCCACCAGCGCCTGGTAACGGGCCTCGCTGGCACGGAGCAAGATTTGCGTCTGCACCAGCGTCGAAATATCAACAAAGGTCAGTGCTGCGCCATGTTGTAGACGACCTGGCTGGCGCTGGGGGCGAATCCGCGCCTCCAACCATTGACCGGCCACCGATTGAACCTGCACGTCTTCGGGCACACACGTGTCCAGCACAGACTGCACGGCACGCATCAGGTCATCACATCCTTTCAAATGAGCCAGTGCGTTGCCCACCGGCCGCCCAACGTCAAGAGAGGTAAGACTGACCATCAGTTCCACATTGGGCGTGAACCGCAAAATACGCATCTGGGGGTCTACGACCAGTCCTATGACGCCGCTGGCATCCAGCAGGTGGCTGACGTCGTTCTGCAAATCAGCCAGCGACTGTTTCACCTTGCTCAAGGCGGCAGGAGTGGGGGTCAGCGGTTCACGCCCAGCGCGGGGGGTGTCCTGTAAAGCAGGCTGCGAATCCATTGGAACGGTCAGAGGGCGCGAAGAAAGGGGCGACGTCAAAGATCGGCATTATCAACTGCCCATAAGACAAATCAAATGCCAGGCCGCAGCGGCACTCCTGCCAGCGCGGGCTGCAACTGCAGGCGCTGTGCGCCGCTGTAGCAGAGAAAGCGCTTGTGGGTGGCGCGGCC